>CAJAOB010000067.1 GCA_903941205.1 uncultured Burkholderiales bacterium
GGGCCGCCTGGCGCAGAGCCAGGGCATGACGCGCAAGTCCCTTGAGGCAGCCATTGAGGCCGTGCGCGGCGGGCAAAACGTGAACAACCCTGAAGCCGAGGGCCAGCGCGAGGCGCTCAAGAGATACACCATGGACCTGACCGAGCGGGCGCGCGCCGGCAAGCTCGATCCGGTGATCGGCCGTGATGACGAAATTCGCCGCGCCATTCAGGTCTTGCAGCGCCGCACCAAGAACAACCCGGTGCTGATCGGCGAGCCCGGCGTTGGCAAGACTGCCATCGTCGAGGGCTTGGCCCAGCGCATCGTGGCCGGCGAAGTGCCTGAGTCACTCAAGGGCAAGCGCGTGCTGTCGCTCGACATGGCTGCCTTGCTGGCAGGCGCCAAATTTCGCGGCGAGTTCGAGGAGCGACTCAAGACCGTCCTCAAGGAACTGGCCAAGGACGAGGGTCAGACTATCGTTTTCATTGACGAGCTGCACACCATGGTGGGTGCCGGCAAGGCCGAAGGCGCCATGGACGCGGGCAATATGCTCAAACCGGCGCTGGCGCGTGGCGAGCTGCATTGCGTGGGCGCCACCACCCTGGACGAATACCGCAAGTACATTGAAAAAGACGCTGCGCTGGAGCGGCGCTTTCAAAAAATCCTGGTGGGAGAGCCGACGGTCGAGGCGACCATTGCGATCTTGCGCGGCCTGCAGGAAAAGTACGAGCTTCACCATGGCGTGCAGATCACCGACCCGGCCATCGTGGCCGCGGCAGAACTGAGCCACCGCTACATTACCGACCGCTTCTTGCCTGACAAGGCGATTGACCTGATTGATGAAGCCGCGGCCAAGATCAAGATCGAGATGGATTCCAAGCCCGAGGTCATGGACAAGCTGGACCGGCGCCTGATCCAGTTGCAGATTGAGCGCGAAGCCGTTCGGCGCGAAAAAGATGAGGCGTCGCAAAAGCGCTTCGGCCTGATCGAGGAAGAAATCGTCAAGCTGCAAAAGGAAATCTCTGACCTGGACGAAATCTGGCAGGCGGAAAAAGCGCAGGCTCTGGGTTCCAAGGACGTGATGGAAGAAATTGACCGCATTCGCTTTCAGATCGAGGAGTTCACCCGCAAGGGCGACTTCAACAAGGTCGCTGAGTTGCAATATGGCAAGCTGCCCGAGCTCGAAAAACGCCTCAAGCAGGCGCAGGCGACGGAAGACCAAAAAGGCCAGGGCAAGGCACCGCAGCTGCTGCGCACGCAGGTCGGCGCGGAAGAAATTGCCGAAGTCGTGGCCCGCGCCACCGGTATTCCGGTCAGCAAGCTCATGCAGGGCGAGCGCGACAAGTTGTTGCAGATGGAAGTCAAGCTGCATGAACGCGTGGTGGGTCAGGACGAAGCGATTGGTGCCGTGGCCAATGCCATTCGTCGCTCGCGCTCGGGCCTGAGTGATCCGAACCGGCCCACGGGTTCGTTCCTGTTCCTCGGCCCCACCGGCGTGGGCAAAACCGAGTTGTGCAAGGCGCTGGCGGGCTTTATGTTTGACAGCGAGGATCACCTGATTCGTGTCGACATGAGCGAGTTCATGGAAAAGCATTCGGTGGCCCGGCTGATTGGCGCGCCGCCCGGCTATGTCGGCTACGAGGAAGGCGGTTACCTGACCGAGGCCGTGCGCCGCAAGCCCTACAGCGTTCTGCTGCTCGACGAGGTTGAAAAAGCCCATCCGGACGTTTTCAATGTGCTGCTGCAAGTGCTGGACGACGGCCGGCTGACCGATGGCCAGGGCCGCACGGTGGACTTCAAGAACACCGTGATCGTGATGACCAGCAATATTGGCTCGCCGATCATTCAGTCCATGGTGGGTAGCGCCTATGAGGACATTCGTGATGCAGTCACTGACGAGCTGAAGAACTATTTCCGGCCCGAGTTCCTCAACCGCATTGACGAGACCGTGGTTTTCCATGCCCTGGATGCGAGGAATATCGAATCGATTGCCCGCATCCAGCTCAAGGTCTTGCTCGAGCGTTTGCAAAAGATGGATCTGCGTCTGAACGTGTCCGAAGCGGCGATTGCCGAGTTGGCCAAGGTGGGCTTTGACCCGGTGTTTGGCGCACGGCCGCTCAAGCGGGCGATCCAGCAGCGCATTGAAAATCCGCTGTCCAAGTTGCTGCTCGAAGGGCGCTTCCCGCCCAAGAGCGTGATTCCGGTGGATGTGGACCCGATCCGTGATCCTGGCGTCTTCAGCTTTGGCAAGGCGGTTGCCGAGGACGCTGGCGCGGCCTGAGCAGCCTTGCCCCAGCAAACAGCCCGCGCGCCAGTTCCTGGGTGCGCGGGCTGTTTGTTTTGTGGGCCCGGTCAAGACCTCTGGTCGACCTGGATTGGGAGCGGGTGGCCGTAGCCCTGGCTTGTGACGGGAGATTGGCGCCGGATGCCTTGGCTGGGTTGCGCATGCGATGGCCGCTTGGCGAATGGCCCGGCATGGGAGTTGCGCCTTGCAAAGTGGGGAATCGGAGAATTGGGGAATTGGGGACGAGCAAATGAAATTTTTCCGGTTCGCTTCTTGCCATGCGCGCTGAGGCCGGGCCGCCGTACGCGCCGAACGCGCCAGGCGGGTCACCAGCCGACTGGCATTTGCACGATGCCGGGGAATTGGCGCGGGCGCACGAGGTCGATCTTGCCAGCGGGCTAACGGGCGGGCAGGTGGCCGAGCGCAGCCTTCGGCACGGGGCCAACGAATTGCCAGCGGGCCGGGAGCGCAGGCTCTGGCGTCTGGTGCGCGATCAGTTCAGCGACTTCATGATCGCCGTGCTGCTGATGGCGGCGCTGATCTCCGGTTTTATTGGCGATGTGCTCGACACTGTGGTGATTCTGGTCATCGTGTTGCTCAATGCCGTGATCGGCCTTGTCCAGGCCTGGCGCGCTGACCAGGCGCTGGCCGCGCTCAAGCAACTGGCGGCCGCCCAAGCCACGGTGCTGCGCAACGGCGAGGTTCAGCGGGTTCAAACGCGGGACTTGGTGCCCGGCGACATTGTCTTGCTCGAAGCCGGCAATCAGGTGCCGGCCGATCTCCGTCTGTTTGAAATCAGCCAGCTCAAGGTCGATGAGTCGGCCTTGACGGGAGAGTCCGTCACGGTGGCCAAGCATGCCCAAGCGCTGCCCGAGGCGGTGCATGCGCTGGGCGACAAATTGAACATGGCCTTCAAGGGCACTACCGCCACGCATGGCCGCGGTCGCGGGCTGGTGGTCGCCACTGGCAGGGCGACAGAACTCGGCAAGGTGGCGGGTTTGTTGTCGCAGGAACTGGGCCGCAGCACGCCGCTGCAAAAGCGCCTGGCGGCCTTTGGCAAGCGTCTGGCGCTGGTCATCATGGGCATTTGCGTGCTGATTTTTGCCATCGGCGTCTGGCGCGGCGAACCGGTCTTGCACATGCTGCTGGTGGCCGTCAGTCTGGCGGTGGCCGCCATTCCCGAGGCTTTGCCGGCTGTGGTTACCGTGCTGCTGGCGCTCGGAGCGCGTCAACTGGTGGCCGTTCACGCGCTGGTGCGCCGGCTGCCTTCGGTCGAGACGCTGGGCTCGGTCTCCTTTATTTGCACTGACAAGACGGGCACGCTCACACAAAATCGAATGCGCGCCGAATGCGTCTGGAGCACCGATGGTCTGGTCTGGCTGCCGGGCTCGGAGCCGCCCGGTCCCTTGGGTGGGCGGCAGATAGAGAGTCTGGGCGACGGTTCGGGGCAGGGCGCGGGCTTGGACGCTGAACTGCTGCGTGCGCTGGCGCTTTGCAACGACGCCTACAGAAGCCCGCAGGGTCAATGGCAGGGCGATCCGACCGAAACCGCGCTGGCCGAGTTGGCCGAATTGGCCGATAGCGCCCGTAGCGGGGGCCAGGACTACGCCGCAGGGTGGCGCGATTGGCCGCGCGTTGCCGAACTGCCCTTTGATGCTGATCGCAAGCGCATGAGCACCTACCACCGTGTTCCCCCTGGGTCTGAGGCGACGCTGCCGGCTGATTTGCAGTGCTTTGTGGCCTACACCAAAGGCGCGCCTGAATCGGTCTTGCCGCGCTGCGTCAGTGCCGGACCCGCAGGCCAGGCGTTTCATCTGGCAGACTGGCTGCTGCGGGCTGACGTGCTTGGGCAACAAGGCCTGCGCGTGCTGGCCATCGCCACGCGCGAGCATGAGCGACTGCCAGCGCAGGCGCTGCCCGAAGACGCGCCAAGCGCTGCCGGCCGTGAGCGCAGCGACGCTCGTCAAGTGGCGCAAGTCGGGCATGCCGTTCATCGGGCCATCAATGGCGAACCGGCCAATTCTGCTAACACGGCTAACACGGCCAACACGGCCAATACCGCCACCGAGGCCGAGCAACACGAGACAGGCCTGAGGCTCTTGGGGCTGGTGGGCTTGATGGACCCGCCACGCGCCGAAGCCGCCCAGGCCGTGCGCGAATGCAAGGCCGCGGGCATTACGCCGGTCATGATCACGGGCGATCATCCGGCGACGGCACGCGCGATTGCGCTGCGGCTGGGCATCGTTGACGACGCCGAGGCGACGGTGATCACCGGCGCGGAGCTGACCACGCTGGATGACGTGTCGTTGGCGGCCCGCATGCAGCATGCGCGGGTCTACGCGCGGGTCGATCCGGCGCAAAAGATACGGATCGTTGCGGCGCTTCAGGCCGGCGGTGAGTTTGTGGCCATGACCGGTGACGGTGTCAACGACGCGCCTGCGCTCAGGCGTGCCGATATCGGGGTTGCCATGGGCCGGGGAGGTACTGATGTGGCGCGCGAAGCCGCCAGTCTGGTTTTGCTGGACGATAACTTCGCCACGGTGGTCAAGGCCGTGCGCGAGGGACGGCGAATTTTTGACAACATCCGCAAGTTCGTTCGCTATGCCATGACGGGCAATTCCGGCGAGATCTGGACGCTTTTTCTAGGCCCCTTGTTCGGTATGCCGCTCCCGCTGCTGCCGATCCACATCTTGTGGGTGAATCTGGTGACGGACGGTCTGCCCGGGTTGGCGCTGGCCGCCGAACCAGCCGAACGCGGCGTGATGCAGCGGCCACCGCGGCCCAGCGGCGAAAGCCTGTTTGCCGGCGGCCTGTGGCAACACATCCTGGGCGTAGGCCTGCTCATTGGCCTCCTGTGTCTGGCCGTTCAGGCCTGGGCCCTGGGTCATGCCGAGGCTCATTGGCAAACCATGGTGTTCACCGTGCTCACGCTCTCGCAGATGGCCCACGTGCTGGCGATCCGGTCAGAGACCGAGCCGTTTTGGCGCCTCGGCCTGGGTAGCAACAAGCCGCTGCTGGGCGCCGTGGCGCTGACCTTTGCGCTGCAAATGGCGACGATTTACCTGCCTTTCCTGAACCCGCTGTTCAAGACCCAGCCGCTGTCTCTAGCCGAGCTAGGCATTTGCCTGGCGGCCGCTGCGCTGGTTTTTGTGACGGTCGAAATTGAAAAGGCCTGGCGCCGAAAGCGCATGGCCGCGGGCCGTGCTCCGGCGCGGGTTTGATGCCTCTGTCCCTCAGGCTGATGCATTCCAGATGCTGCGGGGCTTGAAGTGCTTGAACTGGCGCGCCATGTCGGCGTAAAAAGACTGGTCGCTGACCGTGTCGGCCGCCGGCGATATCACTTGCAGCACAAAGTAAAAGTCGCCCGGCGTGCTGGCGGGTATGCCGCGGCCCTTGAGCCGCAGTTTGCGGCCCGAACCTGATCCGGCCGGTATCTTCACTTCCACCCAGCCCGCCGGGGTGGGCGCATGAACCTCGGCACCCAAGGCCGCTTCCCACGGCGAGACCGGCAAATCGAGGTAGACATCATGCTTGTCCACGCGGTATTGAGGGCTGCCGGCCGACCGCGGACGGAAATCGACCTCAAGGTACAAGTCACCGGGGTTGCCCTCGCCTATGCCGGACCCGCCCTGGCCGACCAGGCGAATCTGCTGAGCCGCCCGAACGCCTTTGGGTACATTGAAGCTCACCTGGTGCTCCTGAGCTACGGCGCGGCCTTGCGCGTCGGGCGCGGTCATCTGCAAGCTCAGCGTTTTGCTGGCGCCGGTATAAGCGTCTTCAAGGTCAATCAGTATCCTGGCGTGATGGTCTTGTCCCTTGGCGCTGAAGCTTTGGCGACGAGCGCCCTGCGCGCTCCGGCCGGTGCTTCTGCGGCCCGCCTCGCCCGGATTCTGCGGGAAACCGTGGCTAAAGAGTGTGTCGAAAAAGTCACTGAAGTCGGCATGTCGAGCAGATCCGTCGCCCTGAAAACCCCAGTCGAAGCCGCTGCCTGATCGCTCTGCGCCCGCGTTCCAGTCGGGCGGTGCGCGAAATTCCTGACCGGCTTTCCAGTGAGTACCCAGCTGGTCATAAGCCGCGCGTTTTTCTGCGTCTCGCAAAACTTCATAGGCCTCCGTCAACTCCTTGAACCTTGCCTCGGCGTCTTTTTCCTTGCTGACGTCGGGGTGGTACTTGCGCGCCAGCTTGCGGTGCGCCTTTTTAATCTCGTCGGGGCTGGCGCTGCGTGGCACGCCCATGATCTTGTAGTAGTCCTTGTATTCCATGTTTGGCTGAGTTCAGGTCCGAGTTTGTTTTGCGGCCGGCGAAGGTTCGGGCTTGTCATCGAAGCGCGGGCGAAACCCATGCCATGTCAAGCGGCGAAAAGTGGCGCAACTGCTTTTTGCTCACCCTAACCGGGGCGCCGGCGCGCGCGTGTAAGAACGCACGCCAATCGCACCGAGGTGCCGGCGCCCGAAACCTTGGCCGCCTGTGGGAGGTGTTGCCCAACGGACCGGCACTGCGTCGGGCTCCGGCTCTATGATCTCCGCCATGAACTCAAGCTCATCCAATTTGCCCCTGCGATCTCTTTTTGAGGCGCAACATCGTGCCAGCCGTGGGCACATCGACGTACCTCTGGCGCTGCGTCGCGACCGACTGCTGCGCGTGCGCAGGCTGCTAGACCAGCACGGCGCGGCCTTGTCGGCAGCCGTCGAGGCTGACTTCGGTATCCGCTCGGCGCATCTCACAGAGGTCGCCGACTTGCTGGTGTTGCGCTCCTCGCTGGCGCACACACTCAAGTTTCTGGCCCGGTGGATGCGCCCCGAAAAGGTCGAGACACCGCTTCATCTGCTTCCCTCGCGTGCTTTCCTGCAACGCCAGCCGCTGGGCGTGGTGGGCGTGGTCTCGCCCTGGAACTACCCGCTGCAACTGGCACTGGCGCCGGCTGTCACGGCCATGGCGGCAGGCAACCGCGTCATGCTCAAGCCCAGCGAGTTGACGCCGCGTACCTCGGCGCTCATGGCGGAGCTGATTGCGCAGAGCTTTGCAGCTGACGAGTTTTGCGTGGTTCAGGGTGGACCTGAGGTGGCGCAGGAATTTGTCAGCCTGCCGTTCGACCACCTGGTGTTCACCGGCTCGACCGAGACTGGTCGCAAGGTCGCTGCGGCCGCTGCGGCCAACCTCACGCCGACCACGCTCGAGTTGGGCGGAAAGTCGCCCTGCATTCTGGATGTTTCGGTCGACATGGATTCGGCCGCTCTCAAAATTGCCCACGGCAAACTGCTCAACGCTGGCCAGACATGCATTGCGCCAGACTACGTCATGCTGCCGCGCGGTCAGGAAGCGGCCTTCGCCGAGGCTTTCGGGCGCGCGGTGGCCCGTTTGTTCCCTGTCATTCAGGGCAACCCTGATTACGCGGCCATCATCAATGCGCGCCAGCATGCGCGCCTTGGTGCCTTGCTGGCCGAGGCGCAAAGTCAGGGCGCGCGCTTGCAACCGGTCAATGCGCCGGTGGGGCCGGACACCAGCGAGGTGGCGCGGCAAATGCTCCCGGTGCTGGTGTTTGACACCCAGCCGGGCATGAAGCTGATGCAAGAAGAGTTGTTTGGCCCGGTGCTGCCGGTCATGAGCTACGACACGCTGCCCCAGGCCATTGGCTACATCAACGAGCGCGCGCGTCCGCTGGCGCTTTACTGGTTTGGCCGCGACAAGGCCGCGCGCGAGCAGGTGCTGGCGAACACGGTCAGCGGGGGCGTTTGCATCAACGACACCTTGATGCATGTCGCGCACGACAACCTGCCCTTTGGCGGCGTCGGCGAAAGCGGCTGGGGCGCCTACCATGGCGTCACGGGCTTCCTGCGTTTTACCCAGCAAAAGCCGGTCATGATTTCCTCGCGCTGGGCGCGCGGCGACCTGTTTTACCCGCCCTACGGTCCGCGCTTTCAACGTGCCATGGGCTGGATCAAGTGGCTTTTTTGAGCCTGGGATTTTTCGGGGGCTCGCAGTGCGCTTGCCCACATGAAGCGACCTACCTCGGCCGACCAAACACCTGCACCCAGTAAATGCCGCCTTCGCTTCGCGGATTCACCGCAAAGGCCAGGCCCATGTCGGTATAACTGGCCTGCATCAGGTTGACGCAATGGCTGGGGCTGTCGATCCAGCCTTGAACCGCCACGTCTGCCTGCATTTGTCCCGAGGCGATGTTTTCTCCGACCGTGCGCCAGATGTAGCCCGCCTGGGTGACACGCTGCGCCACTTCCCTGCCGTCCCGGCCGGTGTGACTGAAGTAGCTCTGGCTGGCCATGTCGTCTGCATGCGACTTTGCCGCTGCGTAAAGCTGCGCGTTCAGCCTTACCGGTCCGGTGGCTTCAAGGCTTTGGCTGCCGCACTGGCGAGCTTGCGCGCGCGCGGCGTTGACCAGGTTGAGAACGCGGGCTTGCGCTTCATCGATCTGGTTGTCTGCAGGGGTTTCGAAGGGTGCTGCAAATGCGATCCAGGCGTCGTTGCCGCGGGCATGAAAGCCGAAATCCCTCAAAGCTGCTTGCATCAATGTCGCACAGGAGTCTTTGGCGATGGTCCTGACCAGACCCTTGGTTCCCTTGTGGCCCTGAATTTTGACGATGGTGGCACTGGCCGGGCGGTATTGCGCTTCGCGCAAGGCCTCATCAATCGCCAGGCCGTCGGCTGCAAGCGCAGTCGCCGTCGTCAAGCGTGGGTCGGGGTTCAGGGCGGCTGCACCGCCCGGCTCGGTGCTGCAGCCACGGGTTCGCACCTCGTTCAAGGCAGCCAGCACCGACTGGCTGTCTGCCGCCGGGCTTGGCCCCAGCAGTTCCAGGGTCGAGCGCGCGCTCATGACCAGCAGCGTCAAGCCCAGGGCTGCGGTGCTTAGCGCCACGAGACTGCGCGGGCGAAGCAAGGATCTGAGATCAGACTGCTGCATCGCCTTGATGGCCGGGACGACTTTGAAATTGACCCGGAGACTGCCCCATGGCGCTCTTGAACATGGCCGAAAAAGCGCTGTCGCTGGCATAGCCAGTGGCTTGTGCAGCGGCGCTGACCGAGGCTCCGCGTGCCAGCAGTGGCAGCGCATGGGCCAGCAAGGCCTGTTCCCGCCATCTCTGAAACGTCATGCCCAACTCCTGCCGGAAAAGCCGGGCTACGGTTCGCTCGCTGGCGCCCACGCTACTGGCCCATGTTGCCAATGTAGACCGCTGCGCTGGCGTCTGCAGCACCGACTCGCAGAGTGCGCGCAGGCGCTTGTCGCCGTTGTGCGCATGCGGCAGCGGCACGCCCAATGCCTGGGTGTTCGCTTGAGCGATTTCGTCCTGCACCAACGCGCTCAGCAGTTGCTGGCGGCTCGGGCTGCTTGGCGAGGCGGCAGGCGCGTCCAGCGCACCGATCAACTCCCGTAACAGCGGCGAAACTACCAGCATGCGGCAGCCTGTCCAGCCCGACGGTGTGACGCTGGCGTGGAGGTAGAGCGTGCGAAATTCGGCTGCTTCAAGCACCGTGATCGCGTGGCGCGCGCCCGGTGCGATCCAGACAGCGCGAGAGGGCGGCACGATGTAGGTGACCTCGTCCTGCTTGCCCTGACGCTGCTCGGCCGTGACTTGCAACAGACCGCTGGCGCAATAGGCCAGTTGCGCCCAGGCATGCGCGTGGGGTTCAAAGTGGGTGTCCGCAGCGATGCTGCGGGCGCGCACACGGACGGTTTGCGTGGCGCTGGGGGTGAATGCGTCGGTGTCGCCCAGTGGCGTGGCCAGGAGGCGGTTCTTGGGGCTGGGTCGTCGGGTCATGCTGAAACGGTTTGACCGAATTTAGCGTAAAGCTGACCATTTGTCGCTATTCGGCAAGTGGCGGTACCCCTACGATAAGGCGATGACTTCTGCCAGCACACGCCATGTGGCCAACGACATTCCTTTGCGCCGCGATGCCGGCCTGGTCGGCTTGGTGGGTCTGGCGCACATGATCAGTCATTTCAGCCAACTGCTCTTACCGCCGCTGTTTCCCTGGCTCAAGGACGAGTTCAACGCCAGTTATGCCGAACTCGGATTCTTGATGACGATTTTTTTCATCGTCTCCTGCGCGGTGCAGGCCGCGTCCGGCTTTGTGGTGGACCGGTTCGGGCCGCGTCCGATTCTCTTTGCCGGCCTGAGTCTGCTGGGCCTGTCGGCCTGGGGTTATGCCGCCAGCACCAGCTACACCATGCTGCTTTGTTGTGCGGTGGTGGCCGGGATCGGCAACGGCGTCTTTCATCCAGTGGATTTCACGCTGCTCAATCGCAAGGTGAGCGCGCCGCGCCTGGGCCATGCTTACAGCGTGCATGGCATTTCGGGCAGTCTGGGCTGGGCGCTGGCGCCCGCGCTGGTGCTGGGCTTGACGCTGGCCTTTTCCTGGCGGTGGGCCCTGCTTGGCGCCGGCCTCTTGGCTTTTGGGGTGCTTGTGCTCCTGCTGCTGAACCGCGCAAGGCTGGATTTGCCAGCAGCGCCTGTGCCCAAAGGGATGCCATCGAAGGACGACAGCATGGGCTTTCTGAAGATTCCTGCGGTCTGGATGTGTTTTGCTTTTTTCCTCATTTACGCGATCGCGCTGGGTACGGTCAACGCCTTCGCGCCCGAGGCCGCGCGCCATTTGCACGATGTGCCATTTTCTCTGGTGGCCATTTGCCTGACGGTCTACATGGTGGGCAGTGCCAGCGGTATGGTGGCGGGTGGCTTTCTTGCAGCCAATCCGCAGCGCTGCGAGCGCATCGTGGCTATCGGCTTTGGTTTGGCCGCCAGTGTGGCACTGACCCTGGCGCTGGCCGATCTGAATCCTGCTGCTGTGCCCGTGCTGTTCGGGCTGATGGGTCTGGCTTCGGGCGTGGCCGGACCGTCGCGCGACTTGCTGGTCAAGCGCTCGACCCCGGAAAACGCCACGGGCCGTGTTTATGGGGTGGTTTACGCCGGGCTCGACATCGGGCAGGCCGTGTCGCCGCTGATTTTTGGCGTCTTGATGGACAAGGGACAGTTTCGTGGCGTGCTGCTCGGGCTTGCCCTGGTGCAATGCTTGCTCATCGTCAGCGCCTTCAATGTGCGGCGCGTGCGGCGAGTGCCCCGCATGCCCGCCTGAAGCGGCCCGGACCGGCGCAGGCGGCGCTGATCCGCGACCAGTGTCAGAACATGACCAAAGGTAACGCTGCTGGCGCCCGGCGAAGCGCCTTTCGATAATCAAAACGTCGGAAGTCTCGGCGAGGTCTTTTTGCCAGCCCGGGCGAATCTGCGGATTCGCGGATAGGCAATAGGCAATAGGCAATAGGCGATAGGCAATAGGCGAGAGGCAATAAGCGATAAGCAGGCAAGGAGCAACTCATGAACCCGTCCCGCAACCCCGCTGATCCGTCGCCGGACACTGGCCTCCCGGAGTCTGGACAGACTACGGGGCGAAGCGATCCCGTCGAGCCGCCGCAAACGAGTTCGGGTGCGGCGCAGGGCCAGTGGGCTCATTGGCTGGAGGGTAAATCGGAAGCCCTGAGGTTCCGTTTGGGTGAAAACTTTGCGGTACCGCCAACGGTGCTGGTCTCGCCTTCGGTGCATGTCGAGACGAGCCAGCAAGTCATGAAGGAGGTACTGCTTGAGCATGAGTCGCCTAGCCCCGGACTTCTGGCTGAACTTGCAGCACTAAAAAGCGTGCCATCCTTGCCCGAAGAAGACCTTGAGCAGCAAGCTCTGCGTGATGGCGGCGCCGACGACGACCCATCCACGCCCGAATAGCACGCCTGCGCCTTTGGATCGTCTGCGGGCAGCCTTTGCGGTAGGGCTGAGCCCTGCCATCGGGACGATCGCTTGCGGCGCCTTGCTGGCGTTCCAGCTTGCGGGAATATTCAAGGTGCCGAGCCCGGCTGCGTTGACGGTTTTTGCGACCCGTTCAGCTTCGCTGGTCCGTGTCCTGATCGCTCACGGCACAATCAAGGCATGAGCACACAACTTGCCGGCCACCTTCTCGTTGACTGCCTGATCGCCCAGAGCGTGACACACGCTTTTGGCGTGCCGGGCGAAAGCTATCTTGCTGTTCTTGACGGACTGCATGCGCGCGCGGGCCAGATCGAATTCGTGATTTGCCGGCAGGAGGGCGGCGCCGCCTTCATGGCCGAGGCACACGGCAAACTCACAGGCCGCCCCGGAGTTTGCATGGTCACGCGCGGCCCTGGCGCCACCAACGCGTCGATCGGCGTTCACACGGCTTTCCAGGACTCCACGCCCATGGTCTTGCTGGTTGGCGACGTTGCCAGCGACTGCCGCGACCGCGAAGCCTTTCAGGAAGTGGACTACGCCAGCTTTTTCGGGCCCAGCACCAAAGGCTTCGCCAAGCGCGTAGAGCGCATAGACCACGCCGATCGCATTCCCGAATACATCGCCCGCGCCTTTGCCACCGCCATGAACGGCCGCCCCGGCCCGGTGGTTCTGGTCTTGCCTGAAGACATGCTGACGCAAATGACGCCAGCCCGGCCCCTGCCGCGCGTCGAGGCGGTGCAAGCCTGGAGCGACCCCGGCGCGCTGCGCACGCTGCGCGAGATGCTGCTGGCGTCCGAGCGTCCGCTGGTGATTGCGGGCGGCGGCGGCTGGACGCCGCAGTCAGCGCAGGCGCTGCAACGCTTTGCCGAAAACTGGCGGCTGCCCGTGGGCAACGCCTTTCGCTTTCAAGACACCTTTGACAACCACCATCCGCTGTATGCGGGTGACGTCGGCATAGGCCTGAACCCAAAACTGGCCGCGCGCATCAAAGCCAGCGATCTGATCATTGCCATCGGGCCGCGCCTGGGCGAGATGACGACCGGCAACTACACGCTCATCGAGGCGCCGCGCCCCAAACAAAAACTCGTCCACATTCACGCCAGCGCCGAAGAACTCAACCGCGTCTTTCATGCCGATCTGGCCATCAATGCCACCATGAATGCCGCCGCGCGCTCGCTGGAAGTGCTGACCGCCCCCGTGACCGTGGCCTGGGAGGCCTGGAGCGCTTCGGCCAACGAAGACTATCTGGCGAATCTTCAGCCGCAAGCGCTGCCCGGCGACATCGACATGCCAGCCATCGTCGGCTTGCTGCAAAAGCATTTGCCGGAAGACGCGGTACTGACCAATGGCGCAGGCAACTTTGCCAGCTGGGTGCATCGCTTTTTCAAGCATCACGGGCTCGTCAAGGGCCACAAGACGCAACTGGCGCCCACGGTAGGCGCCATGGGCTACGGCGTGCCGGCCGGCATTGCCGCCGCCATCACGACCGGGCGCGTGGCCTTCACCATCGCCGGTGATGGTGACTTTCTGATGAACGGTCAGGAACTGGCCACCGCCGTTCAGCACGGCGCCAAAAGCATCATCTTGCTGCTCAACAACGGCATGTTCGGCACCATCCGCATGCACCAGGAGCGCGAATACCCGGAGCATGAGAGCGGCTCGCGCCTGAAGAACCCGGACTTTGCCGCACTCGCCCGCGCGTATGGCTACGCCGGCGTTCGCATCACCCGCACGGCGGAGTTCGAGCCTGAATTGCTGGCGGCGCTGGCGCGCCCCGAGGGGACGCTGATCGAGGTCATGCTGGACCCCGAAGTCATCACCACTCGAGGCACCTTGTCGGCCATCACTCGCAACGCCAAGGCCACGCAAGGCTGAGTGCAGGCGCCCGCTTCAGGTGCGACTCAAAGCCTGAGTCACCGCAGCTTCCCGGAGCGCAGACGAAAAAAAGGCCGGTAATCCGGCCTTTTGATCATCAGCCTAGGCTGATTACTTCACGTGCTTGCCGATCAGGCCTGCCATCTCGAACATGGAGACTTGAGGCTTGCCGAACACGGCCTTGAGCTTGTCGTCCGCGTTGATCATGCGCTTGTTGACCTTGTCTTGCAGGCCCTTGGCTTTGATGTAAACCCAGAGCTTGCTGACAATTTCAGTGCGTGGCAAAGGCTTGTCGCCCACCACGGCTGCCAGAGCCGGGCTCAGCGTCAGCGGCTTCATGAACGCAGCGTTGGGGGTGCGCTTTTTTGCCGGAGCTTTCTTGACAGCAGCCTTCTTGGCGGGAGCTGCTTTTTTGGCGGCGACCTTCTTGGCAGGAGCAGCCTTTTTGGCGGCTACTTTTTTCGCTGGAGCTGCTTTCTTAGCAGGTGCTGCCTTTGTTGCAGCTACTTTTTTTGCCGGTGCAGCCTTTTTTGCAGGTGCTTTTTTAGCCGGTGCTTTTTTTGCAGTTGCCATGATTGATTTTCCTTCTAGAAGTTGATAAATCACCAATGAAACTAACTACTTCTCATTGGCAAGGCGGATGCTACTGGAGAAAAACCCGCTTTCCAAGTGAAAACGAAGTTTTTTCGCGTATTTCGCAGGTGATTTGTCTTCGAGCGATGAAAAAAGCACGCCAACCGGCGTCTTCCCCCTGCTATGCCCTGTGCGAGTGCGCTCTAGCTGCCGAAATAAGTGCGCTTCAGATGCGCGCTCAGAGACTGCTCAAACCCTTCCAGAGCATGTACGCGGCCAGCACGTACAAGATGCTGGCAAAGATGCGCTTGAGCTTGCCGACCGGCAATTTGTGCGCAACTTTGGCGCCAAGTGGTGCGACGAAAAAGCTGCAGGTGGCGATGACTGCCAAGGCTGGGAGCCAGATGTAGCCGAACGCACCTGACGGCAGGCCGCTCGCGCTCAGGCCGCTGATGACGTAGCCAATCACGTTGGCAACGGCAATCGGAAAACCAAGCGCGGCGGAGGTGGCCACAGCGCTGTGAATCGCGACGTTGCACCAGGTCATGAACGGCACGCTGATGAACCCGCCGCCGGCCCCTACCAAGCCCGAAAGAAAGCCGATCAAGCCGCCGGCCGCAAATTGCCCCGCAGTACCCGGCATTTGTCGTGTTGGTGCGGGCTTCTTGTCAAGAAACATCTGCGTGGCCGAAAAGCCGACGAAGAGACCGAAAAAAATTGCCAGGTACGAGCCCTTGAGCAAGGAAAAAACGCCCAGGCTGCCGACCACGCTGCCGGTGACGATGCCGGGTGCCAGACGCTTGACGATGTCCCAGCGCACGGCTCCTCGCTTGTGGTGCGCCCGCACGCTTGAAATCGAGGTGAAGATGATGGTGGCCATGGATGTGGCGATCGCCATCTTCACGGCCAGGTCCGGGAGCACGCCCCGTGAGGACATGATGAGGGTGATGAAGGGCACCATCAGCATGCCGCCCCCGATGCCGAGCAAGCCCGCCAGAAAACCGGTGCTTATGCCGAGCAGGGCCAACTCGAGGATCAAAAGGGGTTCCAGAGTCATGCTTGTTCTTCTTGAAATACGTTCGCCAGAAAGTCCACCGGGTTGTGGCGACTCTCGGGAAGATGGTGTGAAAAAAGGTGTCTGCGAATACCACCGGACCGTCATCCTGAACCAGGGTTCAGGTGGGCGAGGGCAGTCAGGCTTCGGGTTCGTCTAACGCGAGACGATCACGCCTGCCAGACAATTTACCAAGCCCGAGCTCAAAGAGCATTGGAACAAGGAAATATAAAGCCCGGTGCATACCGCAGACGCTTTCATTGTAGGCGCCAGGGACGGACCGAGGCTAGCTCAAAGCGTTGCTTAGAGTAATCGACCGTCGATGCCGAGCGCGACGTCCAGGCGCTTGATCAGGGCTTCAAGTTGCGCGTCATCCGGTGCCGCAGGGCCATTGGCTGGCGAACTGCTTTCCGAATGGCGCGGTGCCAGGGGCTCGGGGTTTGGCGCGCGGTCGGACAATTCGAAGGCCAGATTCAGCGCGGCCAGCACGGCGATGCGGTCGCGCGCCTTGATCTTGCCTGCGTCCCGGATCTTGCACATGGCCGTGTCGACTTTTTCAACCGCATCAATCAGCCTTGCATCGCCCTGCTCGGGCGTGCCGAGCAGGTAGCTCTGGCCCATGATCTTCACTTCAATCTGCTTCATGATGAGGCCCGCTTGACAGCTGGGTTTACTGTTGAAGTTTGAGCAGCGGCCTCCGGCAAGCGCTCAATCAGCGCATCAACCCTTGCACGAGCCGCGCCCAGACGCGATTTGAGCGAGTCGCGCTCCAGCGTGAGCACCTCGACTTGCTGGCCGAGCAGTTCGTTGGTGCGAAGCAGTTCGTCATAGCGCAGCAGCAGCCGCTCGACGCGCTCTACCAGTTGCTCGATAGGGTTGGGTTCTGCCATGGCTCCCCGATTGTAGGGTTGAAGGAAGTTTCGACCCCTAAAATGCACTCCGTTGGTGCTCGCGGTGTGGTTCACATACCGCAGTTCAACGGGAAGCAGGAGAAAGGCAAAGCCATGCAGATGTTGTCTGCAAGCGCCCCGCTTTTTAACCTGCGCTGCCCCCGCAACGGTAAAACGAACGAATGTGGTTTGAGCTTTCGAGCTTGAAATGCATTCCGCTTTCATCACTCGCCACTGAGCGCCTTGAACAAGCGCATGGGAAGGCGATGAAGGTCGCTTCGTCAGCCCGGATACCGGCCAACAAGGTGGCGGTGCGTCTTTTTCAAGCGCGCCGCCGTGACGCTCATGCACTGGCGGGGAAGCCGGTGAGGGCTTATTTGTTGACTGACTTTCATGAAAAACCATCAGTGGCGCTGGCTTCTTGCCGCGCTTTGTCCAGCTGTTCTTGCGCTGCCATCACAGGCCCAGACCGGTCCTGTCCGAAGCTTGCCCGACACCATCGTGACCGCCGCCCGGATTGCGCAAGATCCCAGTCTGATGCCGCAAGGTGTTGTTGTAATCAGTGCCGAGGAAATTCAGGCCGCCGGCATGACCAACGCCAACGAGGCCATTCGCTGGCTCGGCGGCGTCGTCGGCCGGATCGACTCCACGGGTGGCAGGGACCAGACGCTTGATTTGCGCGGCTTTGGTGAAGCCGCTGCCAGCAACGTGGTGTTTCTCGTCGATGGGGTCAGGCAGAACGAAGGGGATTCGGGCGGCGTGGCTTTGTCCTGGATCCCGATTGACAGCATCGAGCGCATCGAGATCGTGCGTGGAAGCGGCTCTGTTTTGCATGGCGACGGCGCGACCGCTGGCGTCATCAACGTCATCACCCACAAAGGTCTGGCCGAGCCGGGCGGTTCCGCCAGTTTGAGCCTGGGCAGTCACTCGACACGTGACGCGCGGGTTTCTGTGGGTACCGCGGCCGGACCCTGGCGGTTTCAGGTTCATGCCAGCGCTTTTGACACAGACAACCACCGCGACAATTTTTCCAAGCAAGACCGCAATGCCTTGGCTCGCGCGACATGGGCCGACGCCGCATCGCAATGGTCCCTTCAACTGGGCGCGCAATCTTCATCGGGCGGTTTGCCGGGCGGCATCACCCCAGCCGACTTTTTGGTGAACCCCGGCAAGTCCTACAAACTGCAGGACAACGGTCAAAGCGAAAAGCGCAACCTTCAACTCAGCGGCGAAACCGGGCTCGGCGACTGGCGCCTTGCGGTGGATGTCAGCCATCGGCTGGACACGGTTGACTCAAACTATCTGTCTGACGGCTACGCAACCACCAGCGAGACCGAGTCCAGCCGCGCCGGTGTTCGCCTTTGGAGAGACTTCAACCAGGGCACATGGCGGCATCGTTTCTTGCTGGGTGGCGATGCCGAGAGGTGGAGCCAGGACCGCGACCACGGAGGAACAGTGGTCGAGCAGCAGTCCGATGCGGTCTATGCGCGCCACGAGATCGAGCTCAAGGAACTCGGATTGAAGGTTCACGGCGGGTTGCGTCGAACCGTGTCGGCCCGCGACTTGACCGGTAGCGCCGTTGGCTCGCTCGCCGCCAGCAACACCAGCTGGGACTTGGGCGCCGCCATTCGGGCCGGCCTTCAGGGCGAGTTATTTGGTCGGTATGGAACCAGCTTTCGCCTTGCCAACGCCGACGAGTTTGCTTGTTACCCTTACCCTGGAGGCCCCGCTTGTGCACCGGTCACCGTGCTCAAGCCGCAGACTTCGAAGGACGCGGAACTGGGCTATCGCCGGGACCATGCTTGGGCCAAGTGGTCGGCGCGTTATTACAGAAGCGTCCTGACGGATGAAATTGGCTACGACCCCTTGGCCGGCAATGTGAATTTTGATCCCACCAGGCGTGAGGGATTCGAAGTCGACGCGAGCGCGAAACTCGGCAGCGCCGTGAACGCGGGTCTGCAGTTTGCCCAGCGCCAGGCAGAGTTTCGTGGAGGAGCGTACGCGGGCAAGACCGTGCCCATGGTGCCGTCGCAGAGCTTGACGGCGCGACTTTCCTACCGGATTTCCGAAGCCCGCCTGGTCTCCGTGACATCCCAGGCAGTCTCCTCGCAGCGCATTACCGATGACTTCGACAACAGCTGCACCGACAAAATTCCCGGCTATGGAACCATGAACGTGCGCTACAGTGAAAAAGTTCAAGCTTGGACCGTATCAGCCGTAGTCAACAACCTCGCTGACAAGCAGTATTACAACTTCAGGACCCGATGCGACGCAACGCTGAAGTCGCTCTATCCCGAGGCGGGGCGAACTTTCAACCTGATGGCGCAGCGCCGCTTCTAAAACATGAACCTCGGCCCCCAACGCATCGTCTGCCTCACAGAAGAACCCACCGAGTGGCTCTACCTGCTGGGGGAGGAGCGGCGCATTGTGGGGATTTCGGGTTACACCGTACGCCCGCCGCAGGCGCGGCTTGACAAGCCCAAGGTCAGCGCTTTTTTGAGTGCGAAGATCGACAAGATCATTGAGCTCAGACCTGACTGCGTGATTGGATTTTCTGACTTGCAGGCTGACATTGCAGCGCAGCTGATTCGCGCTGGCGTGCAGGTCACCATCTTCAACCAGCGCAGCGTGGCCGAGATTTTTTCGATGATGTACCAGCTCGCAGCCATGGTCGGTCAGGCGGACAGGGGTTTGCAATTGATCCAAGCCATGCAGCGGCGACTGGACGAAATCAGGGCGGCTGCGGCGGGCCTGGCGCGCCGACCTCGCGTTTATTTTGAGGAGTGGTACGACCCGCACATCAGCGCGATCGCCTGGGTGTCGGAGTTGATGGGTCTGGCCGGCGGCGACGATTGTTTTCCGGAACTCGCGCGCGAACCCATGGGCAAGGGCCGCATCATTGCCGACGGCAGCGAGATCGTCAGGCGCAATCCGGACATCGTTTTGGGCTCCTGGTGCGGCCGGCGCTTCAGGCCCGCGCATGTGCTGGCGCGGCCCGGCTGGCGAGAGGTCGCGGCGGTGAAAACAGGCCAGATTTTCGAGATCAAGTCGGCCGAAATCCTGCAACCCGGGCCGGCCGCGCTGACCGACGGCGTCGAGCAATTGCACCGGCTCATCATGGCCTGGGGCGCGGCGCATGGTTAAGGGCTGCTGCGTTCAATTTGTCGCTGGCGTGGCCCTGGCGCTGGCCTTGTTGCCCGCGCAGGCCTTGCAGGTGCAGGGCGACAAAGGCGCCGTCCTTACGCTGGCCAGGCCAGCCGAGCGGATCGTCAGCTTGCTGCCAGCGCTCACCGAGATCGTTTGCGCGCTGGACCAATGCGAGCGGCTGGTGGGAGTTGACGAGCATTCCAACTTTCCGGCGCAGGTGCGGCGCCTGCCGGTGGTCGGCTCCGGCCTTGAACCGGGCATTGAGGCCGTGGTCGCGCTCAAGCCTGACCTGGTGCTGCTGGCGGGTTCGTCGCGGGCGATCAAGCGCTTGCAGTCGCTGGGCATCCCGGTGCTGGCCCTGGAGCCCCGGACCCATGCTGATTTGCAGCGTGTGCTCAAGACCTTGGGCGTGGTGATGGGTTTGCCAGAGGCCCGCGCGCAGGCCTTGTGGCAGCGCATCGACGCCAGTCTGGCCGCCTCGGCCAAGGCCTTGCCCGAGGCGGCGCGGCGCAAACGGGTTTACATCGAGGTCGGCCGCGGCCCTTACGCGGCCAGCGAATCGTCTTTCATGGGCGAGACCTTGACGCGACTCGGTGCGCGCAACATCGTGCCGGGCTCGCTCGGTCCTTTTCCGCTGCTCAATCCCGAGTTTGTGGTGCGGGCCGATCCTGAGCTGATCATCGTCAGCGCTGGTGGTGCAGGGGCTGAAGCTGGTGCACCTGGTGCGGGGGGCGCTGATGGTCTGCCGCTGTACCCGGGCTGGGCCGGCATCGCGGCGGTGCGGGGCAAGCATGTGTGCGTTTTTAAGGGCGAGCAGGCCGACGCGCTGGCGCGGCCGGGTCCGCGCCTGGCCGAGGCGGCGGCCTTGATGGCGCGCTGTCTGGAAGCAAACTCAAAGTGAGTTCGTCAGCCGCCATGACGCCAGCCCTGGCTGATCGCCCGCAGTCGCAGGGGCAGTGGCTGGCGTTGGTTTTGCTGTTGGCCAGTGCCGCCTTGCTGCTCACGGGCCTGGTGGTGGGCAGCAAGGGCCTGGACAGTCTGAACGCGCTGGCGGGCGATCCGCAGGCCTGGCTGATCATCCGGGAGATTCGCCTGCCGCGAAGTGTGGGCGCCTGGCTGGCCGGCGCCTTGCTGGGTCTGGCCGGTGCGGTGGCGCAGGGCTTGTTTCGCAACCCGCTGGCAGATCCCTACTTGCTCGGCAGCGCTTCCGGCGCTTCATTGGGCGTGGCTGTGGCCATGGCCCTGGGCGGCCTGTCGCCGCTGGGCGCGCACTGGCTGGCGCGTCTGGGCCTCACGGGCGCGGCCTTTGCCGGGGCGGTGCTGGCAGTGCTTTTGACGCTGCTGCTGGCACAAGGCGCGCAGAACACGCTGCGGCTGCTGCTGGCGGGCGTGGTGGTGGGCGTGGTTTTGGGGGCGCTGACCTCGCTGGCCATGGTCTTGTCGCCCGGTCTCTTGCAGGCCATGCAATCGTTCATGTTTGGCAGCACCGGTTTCATTGACGCGGGCGCCTGCGCTCTGATGGCGGCGGTGTTTGTGCTGTCCTTGCTGGCGGCCTGGGCCATGAGTCCGCTGCTTGACGGACTGGCCCTTGGCGAAGCCACGGCGCAAAGCCTGGGACTGCCGCTGCCGGCTTTGCGCGCCGGCCTGGTCGGCGTGCTGGCGCTGGCGACCGGCACAGCCGTCGCCCAAACCGGCCTGATCGCTTTTGTCGGCCTGGCCGCGCCGCACCTGGTTCGTTCCAGGGTCAGCACCACGCAGGGCCGGCTGATCGGTTTGTCCAGTCTGGCGGGCGGGGTGCTTTTGCTGGCGGCAGACCTGCTGGCGCGGGCCGCGCTGGCGCCGCGCGAGTTGCCGGTCGGCATGTTGACCGCGGTTCTGGGCGGGGTTTATCTGCTCTGGCTGATGCGCCGGCAGGGCGCGGGCAGCCGCAGCCAGGGTCAGGCTTCATGAGCGCCAGCCTGCAGCCCGGGCTGGCCTTGCAAGCTTGTGGCGTGGCAGCGGCGCTGGGCGGCCGGGCGGTGTTGCACGAGGTCTCGCTGGGCTTGCAAGCGGGCCGCTGGACCAGCATCGTCGGGCCCAACGGCGCCGGCAA
>CAJAOB010000068.1 GCA_903941205.1 uncultured Burkholderiales bacterium
ACTATCGCACTCACGTAACCCCTCTCAATTTTGTAGATTTTTTATATTAATTTTAATATCTACACCATCTTGGTTAAACATCACTTGATTGGTATTACGTAGGCTAATCTTATCAGTCGTCACCAAGTGCCGCCAAGTATCACCAACCTCGCCTCATACTTGACTCGCGTCGAATAGACGCTCTGAGGCAGCCACCTGGCCCCCCGAGGCGTGAGGTAACCGGTTTCATTGAAGTGGTTAGCGGTCTGACGGGCGCTCCATCCACGGGACCTCAGCGACAGGATAGTGTCGATCAGCGTCTGTTGGTAGTCACTCAGCGGTCGAATGTCGAGCGCGACAGGTCCGCTGCTAAGGATGAGTCCCTTTGCATGCTCTCTGCCGGGACTCTGCGAAGCAGGTCCCGTCAGGCTCACTCCACCGTGATGGAATGTTCGACATTTTCCCGGCAGGGATGTATTCCGCTTGAGCGATCGCATCCGGATCGTTGATGCGGGTCAGCAATTCATTGCTTGGAATCCTCGGGAATACAAGCAACAACCGTGGATGAAAACGGAAGTGAGTTGTCGATCCAAATCCCTCCCATCATCGCGCGTAGCTTTTCAACCTCCTTCAGAACAAGCGCAAGGCAACGAGGGAGCACAAGCAGCACGTTGGAGCGAGCAAGCACTTTTATCTTTTGAAGGGAGCGCTCGTTTGTTGACACTGCGGGAACCCGATGGGCGGTCGCACGTACATGGCGGGTCATCAGCAGGTCTATTACTGTGTGCAGAAGGAACGGGTGTGGAAGACCCGCGGAGAAGAACATCCAAAGTGGAAACGAGGCACCGGTTGTTCAATGCTGGAAAAAATCTCTGGGGCAGTCCAATCAATTTAGCCACCTACCAAAACTATTGCGTCACCGTGGAGTAGATTCGCGATTTGGTCGTATTGACGACACCTCAAGCTGGCTGCTGCGTCGTCAAACAAAAAACCAACAGTCGCTTTTACCGGGCCCTGTTCAAACAGCAAAAAAAGCTGTTTGAACAGGGCCTTTTTTGTTGCGCGAAGGTACATCTGACGGATTCAGGCTCAAGTTCGAGGCAGGGTGGCGCTCGGACGGTCAGGCCTGCCAAGCCCATTTGATTCGTCCCTGCTGACGCCGAGTTGTAGTGCCGGGAATTCAATAGTGGTATCGCCGGGCTGGCGCTGGCTTGTCATGCCACGAATACCCCAGAACGAATAATCAAAATTATTATCCAATTTTATCTTTGATACTTGGACGGCCTTGATTTTTCGATTGTTTATTCGCCATAGGTGGGTCTGCTTGTATTATTTTGTTACGAATATGAACGCTTTCAATTGATCTATATCAAACCCGTTGAAAACCACCGAAATAAAATTTTACCGAATCCACATAATTCGGATGACAGGCGGATGAGGAGTTTCGGATTAATTGGATCCTTGTGTTTAGTACAGAGTGGGCAATATAGGAGTAAATATGCGAAATAGTCATGTTATGAGATTAATTAAAACCACCTTATTTTTGGCGGTTTACACGCTGGCAAGTTCTGCTTTTGCAGTCACCGCCTCTGTGAGTTCACTGTCCGTGATTTCGGGGAGTTCCCAGTCCATCGCTTTGTCAAATATCAATGGACCGTTGTCAGTAAGCAATTCATCGCCTGGTTTGATTATTGTCAGTGCGATTGATGCGAGCCACTACAAGGTGACGGGTGTTGCTGTCGGTAGCGCCACCATCACATTCAAGGATCGGACTTCCTCGGTACAGGTACGGGTTTCCGTGAAAGCGCCGGTGAGCTCGGTACTTGAAGGACGGTTGCTGGCCAGCAACTGTTTCCAATGCCATGGAACAAATGGCTCGGGTGGTTTTGAACGCCTGACCGGCGAAAGTTATGGCGAAATCTATGACGAGTTGAGAAAGTTCGCTACCGGCGCTGAAGATCCGAATGGAATCATGGCCGCGCACGCCATGGGTTTTTCAGAGGCTCAATTGAAGGCCATCGCGGCCTATCTTTCAACTTTACGTTAATGGAGTGTGGCCATGAAGCGCAGACAATTTATTCAGACTTCGGCTCAGCTGGGCGCTGCCCTGGGTGCCTCGTTCATGCCATTTGCAGCAAGGGCTGCCAGTTATGACGTCATCGTTGTCGGTGGCGGCATGGCGGGCGCCACGGTTGCCAAGTATTTGCGGATGTGGAGCAATAACCAAATCAGCGTCGCCCTTATTGAAAAGGATGCCACTTATGTATCCAATATCATGAGCAATGAGGTGATTACGGGTAAAAGACCTTCGGTCAGCTCTCTCACCTATACCTATGGGACGCTGTCAAGCCGCTATGGAATCAATCGCCTGCAGGGCGAGGTGACGGGGATTGACGCCATCAACAAGTCGGTCACCTACGCTTCAGCTGCCGGCAGCTCAGTGTTGACCTATGGCCGCCTGGTTCTGGCCCCCGGCCTGGATTTCGATCTCATGCCGGGCATGGCCAGTGCCAGTCAGTACGACACAGTGATCCCGCATGCCTGGAAGGCCGGTAGTCAGACAAGCTTGTTGCGCGCGCAATTGACCCAAATGGCGGACGGGACGAATTTCGTCATGACAATCCCGCTTTCGCCTTACCGCTGCCCACCCGGACCTTACGAGCGGGCCTGCGTGGTCGCTGACTGGCTGAAAACCAATAAACCCAACAGCAAGGTGATTCTGCTTGATGCGAATGCCACTATTCAGGCGCAGGCTGTGAACTTTCAAAATGCATTCAACGGCGCTTATGGCTATCGGGTTGATTACCGACCGGGTTGCACAGTCACGAATCTCCAAATTGCAGCGGGTGCCCATACGGTCAACTACACCCAAAATGGAACGCCACAAACTTTGAGAGCGGCGGTTCTCAATCCCATACCGCCACAACGGGCACCTTCATTGCTCGTCAATTCGGGTTTGATTGACGGCAGGTTTGCGCCCGTTAACTTGTTGACTTACGAATCGACCTTGAAATCTTCGATCCATGTGATTGGTGATGCCTGCATTTCGGGAATGCCCAAGGCCGGGCATATCGGCAATCAGGAGGGTAAAACCTGCGCGAACGCAATTGTCAATCTTTTGAAAGGCAATCAATATGCTTTGGCAGAAAGCTCGCCGGTGCTTAATTCTGCGTGCTTTACGCCGGTGACGAGTACCAAGGCGACTTGGTTGTCTGCGGTTTACCAATATTCAAATGGAACGATGGTCCCATCTGCACAAAATGGGTATGCACAACCGAGAGTCGCAACTTCCGCCAGCACGGATAACTACGCCGACATGAATAAATGGTTCAGCACGCTCATGGGCGACACCTTTGCCTGAACGCAGCGATCAGACTCAGTGGATCTTTAGCAAAAGGGGCCGATTCTGGGCGCTTGCGTAGCTTGGGCTCACCGTCCTGTGGCCATTCAAGCACGCTTGAATGGCTGTCGCTTGGGGAGCAGCCGCCGACTGGTGGGCTGCACCGGTTCCTCCGCGGCGCTGAAACTTAGTCAGCGTCTGGACCGGGTCAGGTTCTGCTCACCGCGCCCAGCGCCGACCGTCAAGCCCGACGGCCAAGCGCTTTTCGGCTCGCCTTGGGTTTAGAAAACCGGCCAGCGTAAGGTGGCTGCTAGCTGCGCTTTGCCAGCGCCAGCCAGGCACCCAGACCCAGCATGGTCAGGCCCGAGAGGCGCCTTAGCAGACGTGCCCGGGCGGCGCGACCGACTTGGGATTTGAGCAGTCGGTGGGCGCCGAGCGCGGCGATCACATCGACCCCCGTGTTGAGGGCAACGCAGATGCCGCCCAACACGAGGACTTGTCCGGCCAGGGGCTCGCCTGGTTGCGTGAACTGCGGCAGAAAAGCCAGAAAGAACAGGGCCGTCTTGACATTGAGCGCCTCCACAAGGATGCCCTCTAGAAAGGCCCGCCGGGCGCCCTGTGCGATGACCGGCGCGCCAGGCTCGGCTTGATCCTTCTTCATGAGAAGCCGGACGCCGAGGTAGATCAGGTAGGCGGCGCCCACGTATTTGACGAGGCTGAAGGCCAAGGCGGACTGCGCCAGCAGCAAGGACAAACCCAGCGCCGCAGCCAGCACATGAAACAAGCCACCGAGGCCCGTGCCCACGCAGGAAGCCAGGCCTTCTTTGCGTCCGCCGGCAACCGTGCGGGCGACAACATAAGCCATGCCGGGGCCGGGGGTGACCGCTAGAACCAGCGCTGCGATGAGGAACGTGAAATAAGTCATGGTTCAGGCTGGTGTCCGGCACCGAGGGCCATCTCTTGCTGCCTTCAGGCCGGTGTCACCTCAACCCAGGCGCTGGCCTGACCGGTCGCGCCCTCGTCGTCTTGCCACTGCAAGCGCAGCTCGCCGCTTTGCTCGGGCACAACCCAGAACTGCAGATAGGGGTTGGCCGAGATGCCTGAGCCCAGGCGGGCGCGAAAAACGGTGCGGCCGGCGTACGTGGCCTGCAGGCTGTGGATCACGTTTTTGGGAGCGCTGGTACCCAGCACGTCGAAACGAAAACCGGTCTCCATCGGATGCTGCACCAGCAAGCGCACTTCCATGGGCTGGCCACGGCGTGCCGGGGACGACACATGCAGGCGCGCGAGCATGTCAGGACGCGTCCATACAGGCCGATTCGGTCACCTCGACCTCGGCCGTGCCTTGCCACCAGCGGCCGTCGGAGGTTTGGGCCAGCGCCATCACCACCTGCGAGCCGTTGAGCCGCACGCGCGTGGCGACTTCGGCCCTGCCCGACCAGGGGCCCAGATCAAACTCGGCGATCACCGGGCGCGGGTTGCGGTTGGACAGCAGCACCACGCGCTGCACATGATCGGCCTCGCTCATGGGGTTGTCGATGCGCACGCTCAAGGGCACCGAAAAGCCGTTGTCGGCCAGCCGCGGCGTGATCACGGTCACGCGGGCCGGGGCAGGTGTGGCTTCGCCGGTGAAGGGCCGGTACAGCAGCGACCAGTCCAGCGTAGGTGCCTGGGCCTGGGCG
>CAJAOB010000069.1 GCA_903941205.1 uncultured Burkholderiales bacterium
TGTCGAGGCTCCGCATCCGGTGGCCGGCACCTTCAAGACCGTGCGCTCGCCGGTCTCGTTTGACGGCGAGCGTTCATTGGCCGTTACCGCGCCGCCGCTGCTGGGCCAGCACAACGCCGAATTCGCCCAGGGCTGGGCCGCGCGGCCGGCTTTTTTGCAAACGCCGGCAGCCAACGAAAGCAAGTTATGAAGGCTGCTGCCAAACTGCGGCCCGCACCGCCCTTTTGAATGTCCGTTTTCCCGATTTTTCCGTTTTCCCGCGTCAGCAACTTACATCTAACTGGAGTCAAAGCATGACAATTTCACGGCGTATTTTTTCTACCGTCACGGCGCTGGGTGTCGCCATGAGCTTCACCGCAGCCGTGCAGGCGCAGGCCCCGGGCCCGCTGCGCATCGGCAGCACGCTGGCCCTCACCGGCCCGCTTTCAGCGACGGCCATGACGCACAAGCTGGTGGGCGAGATCTACGTGGAGCAGCTCAACGCCAAAGGCGGCCTGCTCGGGCGCAAGGTTGAATGGCTGGTCAAGGATGACCAGTCCAAGCCTGATGTGGCTCGCACGCTCTATGAGCAGCTGGTCACCTCCGACAAGGTCGATCTGCTGATGGGCCCTTACGCCACCGGCGCCATTTTGTCGGCCATGGGCGTGGCCCAGCGCTACAACAAGGTGCTGGTGCACCACACCTTCGGCATTCCGTCGCTGGCCAAGTACGACATGCAGTTCCCCGCCTGGTCGCTGGGCGCCGATCCTGGAACGACCGTGCCAAACACCTTGTTTGACGCGCTGGCCGCCTCCCCCAAGCCGCCCAAGACGATCGCCATCGTCACCAGCAAGTTCCCGTCGATTCACTTCATGTCGCTGGGCGGCCGTGAAGTCGCCAAGAAGCGTGGCCTGCAAGAAGTGCTGTTCCTTGAATGGGACTTCGGCAACCGCGATTTCGGCCCCATTGCCGCGCGCGTGAAAGACGCCAAGCCTGACCTGGTCTGGATTGGCGACATCGGCCTGGAAGGCAACATGCTGCTGGATGCGATGAAAAAGATCGACTACACGCCGCCGCTGCACTTTCACCTTTACCCCGCGCCCGGCCCGATGAGCAAGGCCGCCGATGGCAACAACGCGCTGGCCGTGACGATTTTTGAAGAACACGCGCCTTTCACCAGCAACCCGGTGGCAGCGCAGTTCGTCAAGGTTTTCAACGAACGCGCGACCAAGGCCAACCTGCCTGACACCAGCGTCGAAGTGCAGGCGGCAGCGTCTTATTCAGCATGGCAAATCCTGGAAGCCGGCATTCGCGGCGCCAACAGCTTTGACGACAAAGCGATTGCTGCCTGGCTGCGCAAGAACCGCGTTGACACCATCCACGGCCGCCTGCGTTTTGACGGCCCGAGCAACTACGGCGACGACCTGATGAAGATCAAGCAGGTGCAAAACGGCAAATGGAATGTGGTCTACCCGGCCCAGTTCGCGCCGCCCGGCGTGAAGCTGCAGGTCAAGTAATCAAACGCCCCCGGAAGGTAGCTTGCGATGAGTTTTCCAAGTTTCAACTTGCTGGCGCAATCCATCCTTTCGGGGATTTTCATCGGCAGCCTTTATGGTTTGATCGGGCTCGGTCTGGGTCTGACCTGGGGCTTGCTGCGGCAGATCAACCTGTCTCATTTCGGCCTGGTCTTTCTGTCCGCTTACCTGAGTTACCACATGGCCACGGTCTGGCATGTGGACCCATGGCTCAGTTTGCTGATTTTGCCGCCGCTGTTTTTTGCATTTGGTGTCGGCATGCAGTGGGTGATGGCGCGTTTTCAGATCAGCCCCTTCAATTCGCTGCTGGTGACTTTCGGCGTTGCGGTGGTGATCGAAAGTCTGATCCAGGCCGTCTGGACGGCGGATTTCCGGCGAATGGAGACGCATTACAACGACATGAAATTCAGCGTCGGTTCGCTCTACGTACCGATTCCTGAACTGCTGACCCTCCTGCTGTCGGTGAGCATTGCCTTGCTGATCTGGGCCGCCATGCGCTACACCGATCTGGGCAAGGCCCTGCGCGCCATGGCCGAGGACGGCCAGATTGCAGCGGCTTTCGGCATCAACCAAAAAGGCATGTCGCTGATGCTGGCCGGCGTTTGCGCGGCGCTGGCGGCGGTTGCCGGGATTTGTCTGGCGATGACTTTCACGCTCACGCCTTCGCAGATTTTTGCCTGGGTGGGTGTGGTGTTTGCCGTGGTCATGCTCGGTGGTCTGGGCAGCGCCATGGGTCCGCTGGTGGGCGGCGTCATCATTGGCGTTAGTGAAGCTATCACCATGGCGGTGGCCTCGCCGTCCTGGGCGCCGATTGTTTCCTTTTCGCTGCTGATCTTCTTGTTGCTGCTGCGTCCCGGGAAGATTTAAAACATGAACAAAACGGTGACCGGCATCCTGGCTGCGGGTGCCTTGCTGGCTTCGGTGCCCTGGCTGGGCCTTCCGGCTTTTTACGAATCTTTTCTGTACCTCGTCTGCCATTGGGTGATCCTGGCTTTGTCCTGGAACATCCTGTCGGGCTACTCGGGCTATTTTTCATTCGGCCACGGTGCTTTTTTCGGCATCGGCATGTACACCTCGGCGGGTCTCGCGGCCAACCTGAACTGGCCATTTTTATGGACCTTGCCGGCGGCCGCACTGATGGCCGCCTTGCTGGGTCTGGGTCTGGGCGTGGTGGTGTTTCGCGTCAAGTCTGTGCGAGGGGAGTTGTTTGCGTTGCTCACGCTGGCGGTCACCTTTGTGGTGGGCACCATCGTGCTCAACACCCGCATTGACGGCGGTCCCGGCATTTACCTCAATGCGGTTGCGGTGCCGGCCATCGGCCCCTCGGCCTCCTCGTCGCTGTACCTGATGGCGCTGGCTGGCGCGGTTGCCACGATGCTGATCGCCTACAAGGTGCAGGCTTCCAAACTGGGCATCGGCCTTTTTGCGATTCATGACGATGAAGACGTCGCCGAGGTCATGGGCGTGCCGACTTTTCGCTACAAGTTGCTGGCGTTTGCGCTGTCTTGTTCGCTGGCCGGGCTGGCCGGCGGCATTCATGCGCTGTTTGTCTCTTATGTCACCGCGGGCGAGACCTTCAACATCACGGTGCCGCTGACGGTGGTGCTCATGAGTGTGCTTGGCGGCACGCGCCATTGGGCGGGTCCTGTGGTCGGCGCGACTGTCATCACCGGACTGCTATTTGTCTCTGCGGGCGCCAACCCGGTGGCCGGCAAGGCTGCGGTCGGCTTGATCCTGATTTTGGTGATCCTGTTCATGCCCAACGGGATTCTGGGCTACTTCATTGCGCGCCGCACCAAGGGCGGTGATGCGCCGGCGGGGTTGTCCAAGGCCGCTTTGCCGCTGGCCGCAGTGCATGAAGCCCCGGTCGTATCCTCAGTGTCTTCAGCGCCGGCGCCGGCGCAGGCGCCTGAGGCTGCTGGCGCCAGGCAGCCCGTGGTCTTGCTGGACGTGAAGGGGCTGTCGAAGGCCTTTACTGGCGTGCAGGCGCTCGACAAGGTCAGCCTGCAAGTCCATCAGGGCGAGATCCTGGGTCTGCTGGGGCCCAACGGCTCTGGCAAGTCCACTTTCATCAACGTCGTGAGCGGCCATTACGCCGCGACCGGCGGCTCGATGTTTTTCGAGGGCCGGCAACTCGCCGGCGTACCCGCGCACCGCATTGCGCAGTCGGGCATTGCCCGCACTTACCAGATACCGCGGCCGTTCGCGCACATGAGCGTGCTGCAAAACGTGACCCTGGTCGCGATGTTTGGCGGCGCCGCGCTGGACCATGCTGCGGCCACCGAAGAAGCCTGGAAATGGCTTGAGTTCACCGGCCTGCAGTCCAAGGCGCACGCCTTGCCTGACGACCTGAACCTGCACCAGCGCAAGTTTCTGGAGCTTACGCGCGCGCTGGCCTCGCGGCCGCGTCTGGTGTTGCTCGACGAGGTCTTGTCGGGGCTGACACCGGGCGAGATCAACGAGGCGATTGCGCTGATTCGCAAGATCCGCGAGCGCGGCGCGACCATCGTTTTTGTCGAGCACGTGATGCGCGCGGTGATGGCGCTGGCCGACCGCGTGGCGGTGCTCAATCATGGCAAGCTGATTGCTGTCGGCCCGGCGCAGGAAGTCATGCGCAATGCCGAAGTCGTCAGTGCTTACCTGGGAACGCCGCATGCTTGAAGTCAGGAACATCTCGGTCAACTACGGGGCGGCACCAGCCCTGTGGGACGTCTCGCTGCAAGTGCAGACGGGCGAGCTGGTCTGCGTGGTCGGGCCAAACGGCGCGGGCAAAACCACCTTGATCAACGCCATCGCCGGCATGCACCGGGTGCGCGGCGGCAGCCTGCATTTCAACGGCAGCGACATCACGCAACTCGACAGTCATCGCTTTTGCGCGGCGGGCATCGCCATCGTCCCCGAGGGGCGGCGACTGTTCACGCAAATGACGGTGCAGGACAACCTTGAACTGGGCAGCTTCATCGCGCCGGCCAAAGCCAGGCGGCAGGAAACGCTGGCCTATGTACTGGCGCTTTTTCCGGCCCTCAAGGTCAAGCTCCAAAGCCCTGCGGGCGCGCTGTCGGGCGGTCAGCAGCAGATGGTGGCGATTGGCCGTGCGCTGATGGCGCGCCCGGGCCTGTTGCTGCTGGACGAGCCTTCGCTCGGTCTGGCACCCTCCATCGTGCTGGACATGTTCGGCGCGATCCGCCAGATCAATGCCGAAGGCACTTCGGTGCTGCTGGTCGAGCAAAACGTCGCCATGGCCATGGAGATCGCCAGCCGTGCCTATGTCATGGAAGAAGGCCGTATCGTCGCGCAGGGCCAGGCCAGCGAATTGCTGACGCGCCCGGAAATCCAGAAGGCCTATCTCGGTCTGGACCTGCCGGATTGAGGCGACAGGCGGTGGGCGGTCAGTGGGCAGGGATAATCGCCCAGTGATTCTGCCGCTCATCCTCGATCCGTTTTTCTACGCCGTAGCCATCCCGGCGGTGCTTCTGGTGGGCATCAGCAAGAGTGGTTTTGGCACCGGCTTTGGCTCGCTGGCCGTGCCCTTGATGGCACTGGCGATCCCGGTGCCGCAGGCCGCGGCCATTTTGATTCCGGTGCTTCTGCTGATCGACCTGCTGGGTCTGGCGGTGTTCCGGAAAAATTTCGACTACGTGTTTTTGCGCTTCCTGATTCCCTGCGGCCTGGTGGGCACCTTGATTGGCGCGCTGCTGTTCAAGGTGCTGGACGCCCATGTGGTGGCGGGCCTGGTGGGCGGCTTCACACTGCTGTTTTTGGCGCAGCGTCTGCTTTTTCCGCCCAAGCCTGACAGCCCGCCGCCACCGCGCTGGGTTGGTGCCATCCTGACCGTGACCTCGGGTTTCACCAGCTTCGTCGCCCATGCTGGCGGCCCGCCTGTGAGCGCTTATGTGATTCCCTTGCGTCTGAGCCCGATGCAGTTCGCCTCGACCATGGCCTTCTTTTTCTTTGCCATCAACCTGTCCAAGTGGATTCCCTACGCCTGGCTGGGCCTGCTGGATGCGCGCAATCTGGCGACCTCGCTGGCCTTGCTGCCGCTGGTGCCTTTGGGTGTCTGGGTTGGGGTGCGGCTGGCCAAACGCATCAGCGCAGAGTACTTCTACCGTATCTTGTCGGTTGGCATGTTTCTGACCGGCTCCAAGCTGTTGTGGGACGCCTTTCACTAAAGCGGCGCGGGTGCTGACCGAGGTCGCGATGGCAGCCGCTGGCGCAAAGTTACGATGGCAGCTTGTCCTGAAGTCGTGAAACGGAGAATCGCATGCCCGTGGTCGTGATCGCCAATCCCAAGGGCGGTGTCGGTAAGTCGACACTGGCTACCAACATTGCCGGCTACTTCGCAAGCCAAGGCCACCCTGTGATGCTGGGCGACGCGGATCGCCAGCAGTCCTCGCGCTTGTGGCTGGGGCTGCGGCCCGAAGCAGCGCGGCCTGTGAGCACCTGGGAGCTCAATGCGGACCTGATCGTGCGGCCGCCGCGCGGCACCACCCACGTGGTGCTGGACACACCGGGCGGTCTGAACGGCTGGCGCTTTAACGATGTGATGAAACTGGCAGACAAGGTGATCGTGCCGCTGCAAGCCAGCGTGTTCGACATCTTCGCCACCCGCGATTTTCTGGACCAGCTGGTCGAGCAGCGCAGCGCCCGCCCGCTCGAAGTCGGTATCGTCGGCATGCGCGTGGACGAGCGCACGATTGCCGCCGACAAGCTGCGTGAATTTGTCGAGAGTCTGGATTTGCCAGTGCTCGGCTACCTGCGTGACACCCAGAACTACATCCATCTGGCAGCACGCGGCCTGAGCCTTTTTGATGTGGCGCCTGGGCGGGTGGCCAAGGACCTCGTGCAATGGCAAGGCCTGGTGGATTGGCTGGATCAGCCGGTGGCGTAACGCCGCTGAGCGGGCAAACGTCTGGCGCCGCTTGTCGCGCTATCGACAGTTGAGCTTGGGGCGCACCACTACAGTTGGCCCATGAAAACCTTTCAAACTCTCTCTGAAGTGGCCGCTTGCATTGGCCAGGAAGTAGCGCTCAGCGACTGGATCAGCATCAGCCAGCAACAGGTCAATCTGTTTGCCGAAGCCACAGGCGATCACCAGTGGATCCATGTCGATCCCGAACGGGCCAGCAAGGGCCCGTTTGGCACGACGATTGCGCACGGGTTTTTGACGCTGTCGCTCTTGCCCGCATTTTTTGCCACCGCGTTCGAGATCAAGGCAGCGGGCATGGGCCTGAATTACGGCCTTAACAAGGTGCGATTCATGTCGCCGGTGCCGGTTGGCAGCCGGCTTCGGGCACGCATGAAATTGCTCTCTTGCAGCCCGCTGGACAACGAAGGCCTGCAGGCGGCCTGGGAAGTCACGGTCGAGCGCGAGGGCGAAATCAAGCCGGTGTGCGTGGCCGAGTCCCTGACCCGCCACTTTCCCTGAAACGCCGGCCCGCGCAGGCGGACGCTGCATCGGGCCCGGGCTTCGGGCCGCTAAATTCCCATCCCGCCAAAACTGTTCTGGCGCCAGGCTTCGAACACAGTCACCGCCACGGCGTTGGACAGGTTCAGGCTTCGCTGCCCCGGCAGCATGGGCAGGCGCAGGCGCCGGGCCGGGGCAAACTGCTCGCGCACCTCGGCCGGCAAACCCTGCGTCTCAGAGCCGAACACCAGCCAGTCGCCGGCTTCAAAGCGGTTTTCATACAAATTGCCCGAGCCGCGGGTGGTCATGGCGAACATGCGCTCGGGCCTGGGTTGGGCGCTGTCCAGCAGGGCCTGCCAGTCGGCATGCCGCAGAACGCGGGTGTATTCGTGGTAATCCAGCCCGGCGCGCCGCATGTGCTTGTCGTCCATTGAAAAGCCGAGCGGCTCGATCAGGTGAAGCGTGCAGCCGGTGTTGGCGGCCAGGCGGATCACATTGCCTGTGTTGGGCGGGATTTCAGGGGCGACCAGGACAAGATGAAACATGCGCGCATTATGTCGGCGCGGTGCGCGCCAGAACGATGGCGCTGACCTCGCAGGCGCCGGCTTGTCGCAAGGCCGAGGCAGCGGTTAGCAGCGACGCGCCACTGGTCATCACGTCGTCCACCAACACCACGCGCCGGCCTTGCAACTGATGGAGCCGCAGCGGCTCGACGGCGAAAGCGCCTTTGACGTTTTCCAGCCGCGCGCTGCGCTTGAGCTCGCTTTGCGGACGGGTGTGGCGGATGCGCAGCAGCAAAGCGCTGTCGGCCGCTGCACGGCATTGGCTCTGGCGTTTCAAGGCCGCTGCCAATTCCCAGGACTGGTTGAAGCCGCGCCAGGCCAATCGCTCGGCTGACAGCGGCAGGGGCAGCAACCAGTCGTCGGCGCTCAAGTCGCCCAGCCACTGGCGAACGCCCGGCTGCGCCAGCAACACGCCGGCCATGAATGTGGCCCAGCCGGTCTGGCTGTTGAACTTGTAGCGCGCCACCAACGACGACCAGGGAAACGCATAGGGCAGGGCGGCAAAACAGGCGTCGAGTCCGAAGGGCTCGCGCTGGCAGCGCGCGCAACGCTCGTGCTCCGGGTCGGTTTGCGCCAGCTCTGCCGCGGCATCAGACCCGCTTGACCTGATTTCCAGCGCACAGCGGCGGCAGCGCCGACGCGCCTGCGCAAAATCGTTCATGCAGGCGCTGCACACCGGCCCGCCTGGCCAGCTGCGACACACCGCGCACTGGCTGGGAATGCGGGCAGTGAGCCAGTCATGCACAGCGCTGAAGTTCATCGTGTCAATATACTCGGCGCGTGCTGAACATGGGCGCGAACCTGGGCACGAACCTGGGCCCTTTTGGGCAGCGGCTCCAGCGCTGCATGCGCCCTGCCATTTGCCACTTGCCACTTGCCAAACCCCTATTTTCTAAACATTCCCATGAGTTCCCACCAAGGCCCTCCCACACTGGACCCGCTCGCCGTGGCCCGCTGGCAGCGCGCGGCCCCCGCCGTCACGCCGTGGCTGCACGAGGAAGTGGCGCGCCGCATGCTCGAGCGGCTGCAGTGGATCAAGCTGCAACCCGCTGCCTGGGCGCATTGGGCGGCCGTTCGCGGTGGTTTGCAGGCGCATGCAGCCTTGGTGCAGCGTTACCCGAAGGCCGCTTGCTTCGTGATCGAGGCGCTGCCCGAGCGCGCGCTGCTGGCCCGGCAGCGGCTGACGCCACCGTGGTGGAAGCGCCTGCCCTGGGCCGCGCCAGCCACGCGTTTTGACAGGCCGGAGCCCGGCACGCTGAACATGCTTTGGGCCAATATGGCGCTGCATGAAACGGCTGATCCGCTGGCGCTGCTGGCCGATTGGCATCGCTTGCTGGCCGTTGACGGTTTTTTGATGTTCTCCTGCCTGGGGCCCGACACAGCCCGGGAAGTGTGCGAGCTTTACGAGGCGCTGGGCTGGCCGCCTGCGAGCCATCAGCTGACCGACATGCACGACTGGGGCGACATGCTGGTGCAAACCGGTTTTGCCGAACCAGTGATGGACATGGAACGAATCACGCTGACCTACGAGACGCCAGCGCGCCTGCTGCAAGAGTTGGCCGAGCTGGGGCGCAATTTTCATCCCGACCGGTTTGCAGGCTTGCGCGGGCGGGCCTGGAAA
>CAJAOB010000070.1 GCA_903941205.1 uncultured Burkholderiales bacterium
AGATCGAGATCAAGGGTCATGCCATCGAGTGCCGCATCAATGCCGAAGACCCGTATAAGTTCACGCCGTCGCCCGGCCGCGTGACCACCTGGCACATGCCCGGCGGTCCCGGCGTGCGCGTGGACTCGCACATCTATGCCAATTATTTCGTGCCTCCCAATTACGATTCCATGATCGGAAAGATCATCGTTCACGGTGACACGCGCGAACAGGCGCTGGCTCGCATGCGCACCGCGCTGGCGGAAACGGCGGTTGAGGGAATCAGCACCAATATCGCTCTGCACCGCGAACTGATGGTCGATGCCAAGTTCACGGATGGTGGCACCAATATCCATTACCTTGAAGAGTGGCTGTCCCAGCGCCAGCGCTGAGACAGCGTTCAAGCCCAAGACAGCCTGCGACCCCGGGATTCGCAGGCTGTTTGGTTTTCAGCCTTTAAGCCTGGCGGATTTTTCCATGAGCCTTTATGAATTGGTCTTGCTGGCCCCGGTGGACACGGTCGAGACACTGAGCGAGGCGCTTGAGGCGCTTGATGCGCTGAGCGTCTCGGTAGAAGATGCGGACGCTCAAACCCCCGCGGAGCAAGCCTTGTTTGGCGAGCCGGGCATGCCGCCGCCCAAGGCGGGTTGGGAGCGCTCACGCATCGTGGCCTTGTTCGCCGCACAAGCTACCGCTCGTGAGTCTGCCGAGTTGTTGAGGGCGCAAGAATTTTTTGAGGGTTGCAAGTTGGTGGCGATCAGCCCCTTGCCCGACCAGGACTGGGTGCGTCTGACGCAGTCGCAGTTCACGCCCGTCGAAATCACGCCCGCGTTCTGGATCGTGCCAACCTGGCATGAGCCGCCCCCGCAGGCCGAGCAGGTCATTCGGCTTGACCCGGGCTTGGCTTTTGGCACGGGCACGCACCCGACCACGCGCATGTGCTTGCGCTGGATCGCGGCGGCCAAGACTTTAGGGCGCGTGCTGGACTACGGCTGTGGCTCCGGGATATTGGCCATAGGCGCAGCGAAATTCAAGGCCAGCAGTGTCGATGCCGTGGACATTGACGAAGCCGCGGTTCAGGCCACACTGACCAATGCTGAGGCCAATCATGTGCAACTCGTGGCCGGGTTGCCAGACAAGGCATCGGGCGCTTACCAGACAGTGCTGGCCAACATTTTGGCGACGCCCCTGAAAGTGCTCGCTCCGCTGCTCTGTGCGCACGTCAAACCGGGGGGGCAACTCGTGCTCGCAGGAATTCTCGAGCGTCAGGCCGATGAGCTTGCGGCTGCCTATGCGCCCTATGCTGTGCTGAGGGTGAGCGACAGCGAGGATGGGTGGATCCTTATGACGGCCAAATTCTGAGTTTCTTGACGAAAGTAGGCTCGCAGCGCGCTGTTCCAGGCCGGCTCCCTGTTGTTTTTCCCCGGTTCAGCAAGCCCTACAATCCGGTCCGATGAGCCAGATCACTTGCTGCCCCACTTGTCGAACCTTGTTCAAGGTCGAGCCTGAGCAGCTCAAGGTGTCTGACGGCTGGGTCCGCTGTGGCCACTGCGATGGCGTTTTTGATGCATCAGCGCACTTCCAGGTAATCGCCGAGCCGGTCGATAAGTCCGAGGTGCAGAAGTTTCTGCCGTCCGGCCCGGTGGCGAGTGACCTTGCGACAGGGGGCGTTGATTCGGCTGCGGCCCCCGAGGGTTTTGCACCGACCGACCTGCCTTTTGCGCCGTTGAACACGCCTGAATCTTCGGGTTCACCTGCGGCATTGGCCAGTTATCTGGCGGCGCAGGGTGCTTCGCAAGTGCAATCCAATCCGCTGGGCTCATCCTCGCGCCACGACACTGAAGCCCGTCGCGCGCTGTATGGGCGGGAGTCGTCGAGTTCCATCAATCCAGAAGAATCCGCACAGCGCCCGCGAGCCATCCAGAAATCTGCCTACAACGCGAAGCAGCGCTCTAGGCGCTCACGACCTTGGTATCGCGCCCTGGCGGTAGTCGTTTTGTTCTTTGTCATGGGTGTGCTTCTGGCACAAGCGCTCGTGCACGAGCGGCAGTCGCTCGCCTCAGAATATCCGCCATTGAGACCCGTGCTTCAAGCTCTGTGCCAGCGTCTGGATTGCCAGATCAATCCTCCCCGCACCTTGGAGGCGATCATCATTGACAGTTCCTCCCTCACTCAGATTGCCCCGGACACCTACCGTCTTGATTTTGTGTTGAAAAACAGCAAAGGTGGTGCGGTGGCCATGCCAGCCCTCGAAGTGCTCCTCACCGGCGCACAAGACGAAGCGCTTGGTCGCAAGATTGTGCTGCCCTCGGAGTTCGGTGCCGCCAGTGCGTGGCTTGACAAGGGCGTCTCGTTTTCCGGCACCTTCAATGTCATGACGGGTCAGCTGTCCGCCGTCAACGCAGCGGTTGCCGTTGGCGGCGCGCCCATGGACGCCCCTCTGGTGGCCGCCATGTCGCCTTCGACGCCGATCACAGGCTATCGCCTGCTGGTTTTTTACCCCTGAACTCGAGAAATTTACATGCCCGCCTTGATCTGTGGCTCCCTGGCCTTTGACACCATCATGACTTTCGAGGGTCGTTTTGCCGAGCAGATCATGCCCGAGCAACTGCACATTCTCAACGTGTCTTTCCTGGTGCCCGAACTGCGGCGCGAGTACGGGGGCTGTGCGGGGAATATCGCTTACAGCCTGACGCAATTGGGCGGCGCCGCCCTACCCATGGCCACCGTGGGCAACGATGGCTTGGACTATGTGGCGCACTTGCGAAACAAGGGCATCAGCACCGAGTTCGTTCGCGAACTTGCCGACACTTACACGGCCCAGGCGATGATCATCACGGATCGTGACAACAACCAGGTGACGGCTTTTCATCCGGGGGCCATGAGCCAGGCGCATTTGTCGGAGGTGGTGGCGCGCAGCGATATCAAGTTGGGCATCATCTCGCCAGACGGGCGTGATGCCATGCTGCAACATGCGAGCCAATTCAAGGCCGCCGCTATTCCCTTCATGTTCGACCCGGGCCAGGGTTTGCCCATGTTCAGCGGCGATGAACTTTCCCATTTTGTCGAACTTGCCAGTTGGGTGTCCGTTAATGATTATGAGGCGCGGATGCTCAGCGAACGCACAGGGCTTAGCAGCAGCGAGTTGTCGCAGCGTGTCGAAGGACTGGTCGTCACGCTGGGTGCCCAGGGCTGCGAAGTCTGGGTCGACGGTGAGATGAGCCTCGTGCCGCCAGTCAAACCTGCGCGGCTGGTCGACCCGACTGGCTGTGGCGATGCGTTCCGCGGCGCTCTGCTTTTTGGTCTGGAGAGAGGCTGGTCACTAATGCGCTGCTGCGAGCTTGGAAACCGCGTAGGCGCGCACAAGATTTCGACGCCGGGATGCCAGAACTACACGCTCGAACACATCCGCCCGAGCTGAGTGGTTCGCCGCTATTCATCCTGACGGCAACACTTGGTCCCAGCGTGCCTTGCCCAGTGCGCTCGCTTCGATGCGCACTTGCTTGCGCCGCGAGGTTTGGCCGCGCTCCAGCGTGACGCAGCGTTGTGCAATACCCAAGGCTTTTGCAAGCCATTTGACCAGCGCCTCATTGGCCTTGCCGTGCACCGGTGGTGCGTTCAGTCGCATTCTCAGCGCTTGCTTCCCAGCCTCCCCGTAAAGCCCGTCAATCATTGTCTGCGGCGCGTTGGGCATGACGTGAATTTCCATGAGGCAATCGCCTGTTTTACTCTCGTGTTGCAAGAACACAGCGTTGGGGATGGCTGAGCCGGCCATGGGCCGGAAGGTGAGTTTACGAATGCAGCCCATTGGACGATGAAACTCACGGGGGTATAAAGTTTTGAGGATGTCAGCCGGGCGACATTGAGCCAGCCTGTCTATTCTGTCTGGAGCGCTCAAAAACAAAAAAGCCCGGCATCTTTCGATACCAGGCTTTGAGCAGAGTTACCTTACTGCTTAGGGCTTGCTGGCTGTTGGAAACGGCCAGGCAGCTTGCGGGTTCAGCGTAGTCTGAGCCGCGGGGCCGGCCGGTGCAGCGGGTGCTTTGGCAGCGGGCTTTTTCGCGGCTTTCTTCGCAGCGGGCTTTTTCGCAGCTTTCTTTGCAACCGGTTTCTTGGCTGCTACCTTCTTAGCAGCAGCTTTCTTTGCTGGCGCTTTTTTGGCGGCAGCTTTTTTGGCCGGAGCGGCCTTCTTTGCAGCTACTTTTTTCGCCGGGGCTGTTTTGGCAGCGGCTTTCTTTGCCGGTGCTGCTTTCTTGGCCGGAGCGGCTTTCTTGACAGCTACTTTTTTCGCTGGCGCTTTTTTGGCCGGAGCCTTTTTCGCTGCTACTTTTTTCGCTGGAGCTTTCTTGGCCGGTGCTTTTTTCGCTACCGGGGCTTTTTTCGGAGCAGCTTTTTTCGCCGCTGGTTTTTTCGCAGTTGCCATAGTTTTCTCCTTGATCACGTTGCAAAGAGCACTTCACGTCTGGAGTACGAGAAGCGATTCACAGCGTTGGGCCAGCTCGGTGAGCATCGC
>CAJAOB010000071.1 GCA_903941205.1 uncultured Burkholderiales bacterium
CCACCCTGAGCGTGGCGCAAGTGCGCGAGCGATTGGGCAGCGCCAACATGCAGATCGTTGACATCCGTGACCCGCGCGAGCTTGAGCGCGGCGGCACCTTGCCCGGCGCGCTGCTGGCGCCGCGTGGGATGCTCGAGTTCTGGGTAGACCCGGCTTCGCCGTACTTCAAGCCGGTGTTTGGCGACGAAGCACGGACCTTCGTGCTGTTTTGCGGCGCCGGCTGGCGCAGTGCGCTGGCCGTCAAGACCTTGCAGGACATGGGCATGCGCAATGTGGCGCATATCGAGGGCGGCTTTGCCGACTGGTGCGCGCAGGGCGCCCCGGTGCAAAGCCTTGAAGAGCACAAGGCCGCCAGCCAGAAGGCCCGCGCTTAGTGCGTTTCTGGTTCCAGCGGCGGGGCTGGCAGTGACGCGCCCGGTGCCTGATGCTTGCCCTTGCGGCGGGCCGCTGACAGCGTCAAGTCCGCCCGCGCGTCCGCTCGCCTTTTCAGCCTGCTGCGGCCGCTTCTTAGGCGCGCTGGACCCGCTGGACCCGCAGCCCGCGCCAGACGCCGAGGCCTTGATGCGCTCACGCTACAGCGCTTTTGTGCAGCAGCGCGCCGACTACCTGCTGGCCACCTGGCATATCAGCACGCGGCCGGCCGTGCTGGACTTCGAGCCAGAGGCCCGTTGGCTGGGCCTGTCGGTTCGCCGTCACCAGCTCACTGGCCACGACCGGGCCGAAGTCGAGTTTGTGGCGCGCTACCGGGTCGGCGGCAAGGCGGTTCGGCTGCATGAAAAAAGCCGCTTTGTGCGCGAGGGCGGGCGCTGGTTTTATGTCGATGGCGAACAGTTCTGAGCTCTCTGTGAGGCGACTGGATAATCTGCCTGGAATGTGTTTCCAGGCCCTTATCATGACGCCATGAAATTTCAAGCGGTTCTATTTGATTGCGATGGCGTATTGGTCGACAGCGAGCCACTGACCAACGGCGTGCTGCGCGACATGCTCGAAGAACGCGGATGGCGCATGACGCAGGCCCAGTGCATGGATTTTTTTGTCGGCAAGGCCGTCAAGGACGAAGCCGCGGTCATCGAGGCGCGCACCGGCCAGCCGCTCACCGAGGACTGGCTGCACGCTTTCCGGGAGCGCCGAAATGCCGCGCTGCGGGCGCACTTGAAGGTGGTGCCCGGCGCTCATGAAGGTGTCACCGCAGCGTTTGCCCATGCCGAAGGCCGGATTGCCTGCGCGTCCGGCGCCGACCGCTTCAAGGTGGAGATGCAGCTGGAAAAAGTCGGCTTGCTGCCGCACTTTGCCGGCCGCATTTTCAGCGGCCACGAGATGCCGCGCAGCAAGCCAGCCCCCGACGTCTATCTGGCCGCTGCCCTGCATCTGGCGGCCTCGCCCGCCCAGTGCCTTGTGATCGAGGACACGGCGACCGGTGCCCAGGCGGGCCTGGCCGCCGGCGCCACGGTTTGGGCCTACTGCCCGCACGGCGACGGCCGCGGTTTTGCCGGGCTGCCGGTCGCCAGGGTGTTCAGTCACATGGCTGATTTGCCCGCCTTGTTAGCCCGTCTTGAGGCGCAGGGAGCTGACGCTTGAGCCCGGGCGCGGTCAAGTCCAGACTCCAGTTCAAGGTCGCTGTGCACCAGGCGGGCCTTGGCGATATCAAGGCCTTGCTTTCCTTGTTTGAAGACAAGCGGCAGTTGCGGGGGGGCATGACGCCTTCTCGCAGCCGGTTTACGCCGCAGCCGGCAGGATGCGCAGTCGCCTGTCGCACTTCTTTTCCTGGCAGCCCGACCTAGCGCCAGAGCCAGACATTTGGCTACATCGACCACTGGGGAAGCTATTTCGATGACTTGCACCGGGCTTCACTCTTTTGATCAGCTCGGGGTAATTGCCTGCCAATCCGGCAGCGGCGAGAACTGTTGCACGATACCCGCCACGGCGCGAACACTGCGGGCCGGCGCACGCCGGCCACCGATGGCCAAGTAGAAAGTCTGCCTGATGACCGGATCGTAAAGCGCACGTGATCTAAGTTCACCGGATGCAATTTCTGCACTGACCGATGGCCAGGTAGCGACCATGCTGAGGTTCCCGGCAGCGACCAGCCGTTTGATGAGGTGATTCGAATTCACTTCAAGCGCGATATTCAGCGACAGTTTGGCTCGTCGCGCGGCCTCTTCAAGCAGCAGGCGTCCGCCGTTGGGCGCTGTTGGTATCACCAGCGGGATCTGAGCCAATTGGGCCAACGAGACAGTGGCGCCAGGCTCTGCGGTACCGGTTCCGCGCGACACCAGCAGCAACGGGATTGAAAACAGAGGCCACGACTCGGCCAGCTCAGACGTGGGCGCTTTGGACAGGACACCCAGATCAACCCGGCCATCGGCCAGCCATTCCTCGATTTGATGAGTCGTGCCTTCCGAAATTTGCAGCCTGATGCCGGGGTGGTGCTGGTGCGTATGCCGGACAAGTTCATGGACCAGCGGCCAACTCACAGACGGCTGGATTGCAAACTTTACTGTGCCGGCAGTCTTGCCCGTGATATCTGCAATCAAGTCCGCCAGACTGTCCGCGTCACGGGTCAGGGCTTCAGCTCGGCCCAGCAGAGCGCGGCCTGCTGTGTTCATGGTGACCCCCCGTCCGGTCCGTTCAAACAGCCTTGCGCCAAGCTCGGATTCGAGTTGCGCGACCGCTTTGCTTACCGACGACTGGGTGGATTCGGTCAGCGTCGCCGTGCGGGAGAAACTGCCGGTCGCGGCAACACTGATGAAAATTTTGAGTTGCTGAATATTCATGACCGAAGCGAGCTCATAAGATTAAGAATATCTGCTATTGCCCTATTCCCATTATCAATAAGTTGGAGGCTTCCTAGAATGACTTTTCGGGCGGCATCACCCGCTGTTCCCGAGTCCAGGCCTGAGGGTCATCAACAGGAAAATGCAATGACTTTGAACGACAGACTGGCTGCGGCGGCTACCGCCCTTATCTTTTTGTTCGCTGGCGCATGCCAAGGTGTAAGCGCTCAAACTTGGCCAAATCGACCCATCCGTCTGGTCGTACCCCACGCGGCAGGGGGCGTTACCGATGTGGTGGCCCGCTTGGTGGCTCAGCCCTTGGGGGACGCCCTTGGCCAACCGGTGGTCGTCGACAACAAGCCTGGCGCTGGTGGGATTCTGGGCACCGACATCGCAGCCAAAGCCCCGGCGGACGGCTACACCCTGCTGATGTTTGTCGATGCCAACACGATCTTTCCATCGACCTCCAAGACGCTGAATCACGACCCTGGGGCCAGTTTTGCAGCGATTTCCTTGCTGGGCCGCGGCTCACATGTGTTGGTTGCACACCCTTCGGTGACTGCCGGTAACCTGCGCGAGGTGGTGAGCTTTGTACGTCAGAACCCCAAGGATCTATCTGCAGCGCTGCCCAGCTATGGCGGACCGCAGCACCTGGCGCTTGAAATGATCAAAGCTGCAGCCAACATCGATATCACACCGATACCGTACAAAGGAGGCGGCCCCGCGGTGGTGGACGTGGTTGGTGGTCAGGTCAAACTGGGTCTGCTCGGCATGGCTCCAGCGCTTCCGCACATCAAGAGCGGCAAGCTCAAGGCGATTGCCGTGACGGGGGCCACGCGTTCTGCAGTCCTGCCCAATGTGCCCACCTTGGCCGAGTCAGGCTTGCCCGGCTTTGCCACCAGCCAGTGGCAAGCCATGGTGGCACCGGCCGGCACGCCCGCACCCATCGTGACCCGGATCCATACCGAACTGGTCAAAATCATGAAGCAAGCCGCCATTATTGAGAAGTTGGCTGCGATCGGGATGGACAACGCGACCAGCGCCGCCCCCGAAGACATGGCGCGAATGATTCGCGATGAACTTTCACGCTGGCCTGCAGTGGTTAAGGCAGCTGGCATTACGCCGGAATAAGTCGATGCAGCGACCCAATATCCTTTTCATCACCTCGGATCAGCAACGGGGGGACTGCTACGGCTTTGAAGGCCGGCAGGTGAAGACGCCGCACCTTGACGAGATGGCCAGCGCGGGAACCCGGTTCAAGGCCTGCATCACGCCCAACCTGGTTTGCCAACCTTCGCGCTCGTCCATCCTGACCGGCCTGCTTCCCCGAACCCACGGTGTCTCCGACAACGGCATCGAACTTCCTGATGCTGTCGGGGAGAAAGGCTTTGCCGGTGCCCTGTCCCGTGCTGGTTACA
>CAJAOB010000072.1 GCA_903941205.1 uncultured Burkholderiales bacterium
CAACCGATGCGCCAAACAGGGTTTGCACACCTGCGTTGCCCCTGAAGCCATAGCGTTCGGTGCCTGCGCGAAAGTGGCGGTCTGCGGCAGTGATGCCGCGGGCCAGATCCAGAGCCAAGGCAAGTCCGTATTCGGCCACTGGTTGCGCGAAGGCGGGTGCCGGACAGGCCACGCGTATGCCTCTCGAAAAGCAGGCCGCGTAGTCAATGTTGGTGAAGAAGTTTCCTTCCACATTCAGCACGGCCTTGAGCCCGGGAGCGCGCTCCAGGCGCGCCTTTGGGAGCGCCGTCTGACCTAGGATGGCACTGATTCGCGGCAGGCAGGCATCGACCACGGCGTCGGGCACAGCGCCTTCTTCAACGGTGATGATGTCTGCCAGCGCGTGCAACCGTTGCCGGTCCGCCTCGCGAAAAATCATGGCGTTGTTCCGGGGGTAGGGGTCCAGCAGGACCACCGGCTTGGGGGAATGATCCATGACGCGAAGTTGCCGGTTCAGGGTCGAGGACGTGGGCTCAGATCTTGGCGGCCACGTAACGCGCACCCATGTAGTATTTCTGCGGGTCGACCATCTCCGGCACGCGGCCAAAGCTCTTGAACATTTCGTTCATGCCATTGAGCCAGCTGTTGACCGTGCCGTCTTCGGTGAGTTTGGCCAGTTCGGCGCTGCTGTAGTACTGGGCAAATTTGGATTCGGCCTCCAGGTTGGTGCGCGGCGCATTCATGAGCGCGGCAGTCAGGTCTACCGCCTGCGATACGTTGTTGGCGCGCCAGTCACTGGCTTCCTTGATGACGCGAACCACGGCATCGTGCAGGGGCCGCCCAGCGGTTGAGTCCAGATCCGGGCGCATGACAAAGGCGCTCGGAAAGCTGTTCTTGGGCAGCGCATCCTTGTTGGTAAACAGCTCGTTGAGGTTGGGTACGCGCTGACGGATGGTGCCGACGTGCGGGTACCAGATGCCTGCGCCGTCGACCTGGCCCGACGCGAAAGCGGTCACGATGGTGGACGGGTCCATGGTCACGCGCTTGATGTCTTCGATCTTCATGCCAGCTTTTTGCAGGGCCAGTCGCACCAGCATGTCGCCCGATGTGCCCTCGGGAACCGCGACGGTCTTGCCCTTGAGATCCTGCATGGTCTTGATGCCCGGCTGGGTGATCACGCGGTCGGAGAAACCGACAACGTTGATGGCAATCACCTTGGCCTTGCCGGTGATGGGCAACCACAGTGCGCCGGGCCCGATGAAGCCGAAGTCGAGGTCGCCGCTGCCCAGTGCCTGGATCTGGATCGGCCCGTTGGTAAAGACCTTGATTTCGGGCGCCAGGTTGTGCTTTTTCCAGAGGTCCAGCTTGTTGGCAACGGCGACCATGGAGGCGCCTAGAAAGTCACCTATGTAGCCCATGCGCACCTTCATGGGGGCGCCCTGAGCAATGGCCGTCTGAATGCCGGGCATGCCGATGGCTACGCCCCCAAGAGTGGCGGCCTTGAGCAGGGTTCTGCGACGTTGGCTGGTAACAGTTTTGTCTTGCATGGAAGTCTCCTGTTTATAAAGTGGAAGCGGAACTAACTCTCTGACGAAATCGGTGGAGTCTGGTGGTAGACGGCACGCCAGACGGCGTTTTTGATCTGAAGGAACTCCTCGGACAGTCGAATGGCTTCGGTGCGGGGGTAGGGCAGATCGACTGGGATGATCTGGTGAATCCGGCCTGGCTGTGCGGCCATGACCACCACACGTTTGGCCAAGTAGACGGCCTCTTCCACATCATGGGTGATGAACATCACTGTTCTTTTTTCCTGGGTCCAGGTGTCGAGCAACTGGTCTTGCATCTTGACGCGGGTCAACGCATCGAGCGCGCCGAAGGGTTCGTCCATCAGCAGGATCTGCGGGTTCACAGCGTAGGCGCGGGCGATGGCGCAGCGCTGCTTCATGCCGCCCGAAAGCGTCTTGGGCAAGGCGTTGGCAAATTGCCGTAGACCGACGAGGTCCAGACACTTTTTAACAATGGCTTCGCGCTCATGTTTGGGCGTATGGCTGATCTTCAGACCGAATTCGATGTTCTGGCTGACGGTCAGCCAAGGGAAAAGTGCATATTGCTGAAAGATGACCCCGCGCTCTGGGCTGGGCCCGGCGATGACCTTGCCGTCGAGCCTGACTTCTCCAGCGCTTGGCTCCAGCAGCCCGGCAGCCAGGTTCATCAGCGTGGATTTGCCGCAACCCGAGGGGCCGACAAGGGTGACGAATTCGCCTTCGGCGATGCTCAACGAGACACGTTCGATCGCCTGAAAAGGCTGCCCGTCGATGGTGAAGCTGCAGGACACAGCATCAAAGACAATCTTGTCATTCATGCCTGCCGTACTCATCGTCTCTCCTGCCACGAGGTCAGCCGGGTTTCAAGGCGGAGCAGCATACGGTCCATCACCAGACCCGTCAGGCCGATCATGATCAAGGCCACAAAAATGGTCTCCAGGTCGTAGTACACCTGCGCCTGCTGCATGCGGTGCCCAAGACCTTCCTGGGCTGCAATCAGCTCGGCCGCCACCAAGGTTGACCAGGCGGCGCCCAGACCGGTGCGCATACCCACCAAAATGAAGGGCGAAGACGCCGGAATGATGACGCGCCTGAAGACCTGTCCATCGTGAGCGCCCAGCACGCGAGCAGCGTTGATGAGTACCTTGTCGGCATTGACCACGCCTTGGTAGGTCGAGATCACCGACACCAGAAATGAAGCCAGCGTGATGACAAAAACCTTGGGCACTTCACCGATGCCCATGAACACGATGGCCAGCGGGATCATGGCCAGCGGCGGAATGGTCCGGAAAAACTGCACATAAGGCTCCATCAGGCCCCTGGCCACCGTGTACCAGCCCATCAGAAATCCCACCGGAATGGCCAGCAGGGTGCCTAGCGCGAAGCCGATCAGCACACGGCGCACAGACGCCAGTGTGTCGTTCAGCAGTGTGCCGTTGGCTGCCAATTGTCCGGCCCGCTCGAGTACTGCCAGCGGCCCGGGCAGGCCCGCAAGTTTGAGATGGCTGAAAAAGGCCCATAGGGCCAAACCAAGCAAGGCCGCACTGATATTGAGCACAAGCAGCTGTCGGCTTGTGCGCATGCGCGCCTTGCCTGGTGGCCGTTGCAAGGCGCTGTCGGCGCTTGGCTGCCCCGGCGTTGACGGATGCGGCGAATCGTTTTTCATGTTTCAGGAAGCCTGTGGGCGATGGCTTGCAACTGGCCTGTTCAGTTTGGTCTGCTGGGTGAATGGTTGATGGGCTAATTTAGCGAGCAGGCGGTATGCTTGGAAGTGTCTATTTATGAACGCATGATGCAATTTTTGCATCATGGTAGTGTTCAAGGATTTTTTTTAATGAAAACGCCCGCACAAGCACATTTGCCGCCGTTGCTAGCTGCACGCCTGATGCGCCGCTCCCACCTGCTTGGGGACTTCTTGATGGTGGCGGCGGAGGGCGGTATCCGGCAGGCTGCCGACAAAATCGCCATCAGCCAGTCGGCACTGACGCGGCGCATTCAGGACCTTGAAGCCGAGCTGGGCGCTAGCCTCTTTGAGCGTACATCGCGGGGTATGACTTTGACGCCCTTTGGCGAGGTGCTCAAGCACCACGCCCAATTGGTGGCCATCACCTGCCAGTATGCCGTCAGTGAAATCAGTGACTTGCTCGAAGGCGAGGCCGGGGAACTGCGCTTGTCCGCAGGCCCGGCATGGGCGTATTCGCTGGTGCCCGATGCCATCGCAGCCATGCAGTCTGAACGCCCCAAAATCCGGGTGACTTTGCTGGACCTGATCAATGAATTGTCCTTGCCAATGCTCTCCAGCGGATTGCTGGATGTGGTGCTTGGCGGCCTGCCGCCTGAGCCGCTGCGCGACCCGCAGATCCAATACGAGGCCTTGCTGGAAGTCGAGCATCTGGTGTTTGCTGACGAGCAGCACCCGCTCAACCAGATCGAGGGTGTCGAGCCAGCGCAGCTTGGTGCGCACCCTTGGATCTGGTTCACCACAGGGGCGGCCTCCAGGGAGTTATTGGGGTCATACTTTGAGCGTGCCGGTCTGCCGGCGCCGTCCACATCGGTCGAAACCTCCTCTGCCCAGTCGGTATTTCGGCTGATGCAGCAAGGCAATTATTTGATGCTGCTGCCCTCGACTTCACGCGCGACGGCAGCGCATCATGGGGTCCGGCCGTTGCGGTTGAAGGTGGGTTTTGGACGGTATGTCGCGGGCATGATGTACCGACCCTCTGTCATGCGGCTGAAGGCGTTCACCTCGTTTCGCGACGCTTTGCTGAAAAAATTACCGGCCTCAGCCTGAGTCCCTTGGTGGCGGGCTGCTGGCTTAGGTTGGTCGGTGCGCCGGCGACAATCAGTCAACAAGGAAAGAGAGACAAAGAGGGACGTCGGTCCTCAAACTGATTTAGACCCACCAGCTGAGCAGTACGTTTTCCGGGAGGGGCAGCAAGCAATTGAAGTTTCTGCTTGAGCTCCGCTCAGGTTTTCGAGGGGCTTCAATAGCCTCGTTGCCCAGGCGGTCTGCAGGGGGGGCATTTGTTCATGATTGGGCTCTACCTTGCGCTGGCCATCAGGGACATGGTTTGCACCGAACTTTGCATACGCCACTCAAGTATCAACTGCAGCAGTCGCAGCCGCTCGGCCTGGTGGGCGGGGTCTTCCCACAGGTTGTGAAGTTCGCCGGGGTCTTGTTGAAGGTCGAACAACTGGCCTTCGGTGCTGCCGGTGATGTGGACCAGCTTGTAGCGTGTTTCGCGGACCATCGTGAAGAGGCTGGCACCTGTCAGTGCCACGTCGCCAGCTTGCTCGGAAAAAACCGCATTGCGACCGCTCCAGGCCTCGCCGCGCAAGGCGGGCAGCAGGCTCTGCGCTTGCGCGGCGGGCGGCTGGGGCGCACCGGCCCAGTCCAGCACCGTCGCACCAATGTC
>CAJAOB010000073.1 GCA_903941205.1 uncultured Burkholderiales bacterium
CGCTTGAAATGTCGGCCGTGCTGATGGGAGGCTTTCGCCTGAGCCAGCAACCCAAGGCCGCGGCGGCCGTGGCCGAGGCCGGGGCGCAGGTGTCCAACACCAAGGAACTGGGCAAGGTGCTGTATTCGCAATACCTGTATCCCCTCGAGGTGGCTGCGGTCATCTTGCTGGTGGCCATCATTGCTGCCATTGCCCTGACGCTGCGTCAGCGTAAGGACTCCAAGTACATCAATCCGGCCGACCAGATCCGCGTCAAGCGCGCCGACCGCGTGCGCCTTGTCAAGATGAACCCGACCTTTGCGGCGCCGCCAGCGCCAGTGCCAGCAGCCAGCGGCGAGGAGAAAAAAGCATGATCACCCTCGGACACTTTCTTTCTCTGGGCGCGATGCTGTTCGCACTCTCGGTCATCGGCATTTTCCTGAACCGTAAAAACCTGATCGTGCTGCTCATGGCCATCGAACTGATGCTGCTGGCAGTGAACATGAATTTCGTGGCTTTTTCGTACTACTTGAACGACATGGCCGGCCAGATATTCGTTTTCTTCATCCTGACTGTGGCGGCGGCCGAGTCGGCCATTGGCCTGGCCATTTTGGTGCTCCTGTTCCGTAACAAGGCCAGCATCAACGTGGACGAACTCAACACGCTCAAGGGCTGAGCCCGTGCCCGAACACACTGCTTTTTTTGAGTAGAAACAAGAACACAAGATGAGTCAAACCCTAACAGCCTCGACCTTGCTGGCCGTTCCCATGGCGCCACTGGTCGGATCATTGCTGGCCGGTGTGCTGGGCACCTCCCTTGGCGGCAACTGGATTGGTCGCCGCCTGACCCATACGCTGACCATTTTGGGCGTGCTGGTGGCCTTTGTGCTGTCGGCGATGACGCTCAAAAGCGTGGCCCTAGACGGCGCGCGCTTCAACGAGACGCTCTACACCTGGATGGTGGTAGGCGGCCTGAAGATGGAAGTCGGCTTTCTGGTTGACGGCCTGACCGCCATGATGATGTGCGTGGTCACCTTTGTCTCGCTCATGGTGCACATCTACACCATTGGCTACATGGAAGAAGACGAAGGCTACAACCGCTTCTTTGCGTACATCTCGCTGTTCACCTTTTCCATGTTGATGCTGGTGATGAGCAACAACATGCTGCAACTGTTCTTCGGCTGGGAAGCCGTGGGTCTGGTGTCTTATCTGCTGATCGGCTTTTGGTTCAACAAGCCCACCGCGATTTTTGCCAACATGAAGGCCTTTTTGGTCAACCGCGTCGGCGACTTCGGCTTCATTCTGGGCATCGGCCTGATTGCAGCTTATGCCGGCACGCTCAATTACGCCGAAGCCTTTGCCAAGACCGACGAGCTCGCCAAGCTCACGCTGCCAGGCACCGGCTGGATGCTGGTCACCGTCATCAGCATATGCCTTTTCATTGGCGCCATGGGCAAGTCAGCGCAGTTTCCGCTGCATGTGTGGTTGCCTGACTCGATGGAAGGCCCGACCCCGATTTCGGCGCTGATTCACGCGGCCACCATGGTCACGGCCGGCATCTTCATGGTCGCGCGCATGTCGCCCATCTTTGAACTCAGTGACGCGGCCCTGAGCTTCATCATGGTCATTGGCGCCATCACTGCCTTGTTCATGGGCTTTCTGGGCATCATCCAGAACGACATCAAACGCGTGGTGGCTTACTCCACGCTCTCGCAGCTCGGCTACATGACGGTGGCGCTGGGCGCTTCGGCTTACTCGGTGGCGGTGTTCCACCTCATGACGCACGCGTTCTTCAAGGCCTTGCTGTTCCTTGGCGCCGGCTCGGTCATCATGGGCATGCATCACAACCAGGACATTCGCTGGATGGGCGGCGTGCGCAAGTACATGCCGATCACCTGGATCACCTCGCTGCTCGGCTCGCTGGCCTTGATTGGTACGCCGCTGTTTGCAGGCTTCTATTCCAAAGACAGCATCATTGAAGCCGTGCACTTCAGCAACCTGCCGGGCGCCGGCTTTGCGCACTTTGCCGTACTCGCCGGTGTTTTTGTAACGGCGTTTTATTCTTTCCGTATGTACTTCCTGGTCTTCCACGGCAAGGAACGCTATGACCAGAATCCGCACGCTCACCATGACCACCATGATGATGGTCACGATGCGCATCATGAAGAACACAAGCCGCACGAGTCGCCCTGGGTGGTGACGGTGCCGCTGGTCTTGTTGGCAATTCCATCCGTTGTCATCGGATTCTTGATGATAGAGCCCATGCTTTTTGGTGACTTCTTCAAGGATGCGATTCACGTCAACCTTGAAAAGCATCCGGCAATGCAGGAACTCGCCAAGTTGTTCCACGGCCCCGCGCAAATGGCGCTACATGGCCTGAGTACAGCGCCGTTCTGGCTGGCTTTGTCAGGCGTGTTGCTGGCCTATTACATGTACATGGTCAATCCTGCCTTGCCGGCGGCCATCAAGAACAAGGTGCAGCCAATCTACAACTTGCTGGAAAACAAGTATTACCTCGACTGGTTCAACGAGAATGTGCTCGCACGTGGCGCCCGCGCGCTGGGAATGGGTCTTTGGAAGGGCGGCGATCAGGCGCTGATCGACGGCGCTGTCGTCAACGGTTCGTGGCGCCTTGTTGGCTGGTTGTCGGTGCTGGTCAGGCGCCTGCAGTCCGGCTATATCTACCATTACGCATTCGGAATGATCCTGGGCATCTTTGTGCTCATGAGCTATTTCGTCTGGCTCAAGAAATAACAAACAAGAAGGAAGAACAAGAAATGGGTTTGTTGAGCCTGGCGATCTGGACGCCTATCGTTTTTGGCATCGTGCTGCTGGCCCTCGGGCGCGACGAGCAGGCACCCGCGGTGCGCTGGCTGGCGTTGATCGGCTCGGTTATCAGTTTTCTGGTCACACTGCCGCTTTACACGCGCTTCGAGATCGGGTCTGCGGCCATGCAGTTCGTCGAGAACCTGCCCTGGATTGCCCGTTTCAATGTCAACTACCACCTTGGCGTGGACGGCATCTCTTTATGGTTTGTGCTGCTCACCGCTTTCATCAATGTGGTGGTGGTGATTGCCAGTTGGGAATCCATCACGCGGCGCGTGAACCAGTACATGGGCGCGTTCATGATCCTCAGCGGCCTCATGATCGGCGTCTTTGCCGCGCTCGATGGCCTGTTGTTCTTTGTCTTCTTTGAAGCCACGCTGATCCCGATGTACCTGATCATCGGCATTTGGGGCGGGCCCAACAAGATCTACGCGGCTTTCAAGTTTTTCCTCTACACCTTGCTCGGCTCCTTGTTGATGCTGGTTGCGCTGGTCTTCTTGTACGTCAAGTCCGGCGGCAGTTTCGATCTGGCCGTCTGGCAGCAACTCAAGCTCGGCGCCACCGTGCAGACCTGGCTGTTCTTTGCCTTCCTTGCCGCGTTTGCGGTCAAGGTGCCCATGTGGCCGGTACACACCTGGCTGCCAGACGTTCACGTCGAAGCGCCTACCGGTGGCTCTGCGGTGCTGGCGGCCATCATGCTCAAACTCGGGGCTTATGGTTTCCTGCGTTTTTCCCTGCCGATTGCGCCTGATGCCGCTCATGAATGGGCCTGGTTGATGGTTGCGCTGTCGCTGATCGCGGTGATCTATGTGGGCCTGGTCGCCATGGTCCAGCAGGACATGAAAAAGCTGGTGGCCTATTCGTCAGTGGCGCACATGGGTTTTGTCACCCTGGGCTTTTTCATCTTCAACCCGCTGGGCGTGTCGGGCGGCATCGTGCAGATGATTGCCCACGGTTTTGTCTCGGCGGCCATGTTCCTGTGCATCGGCGTGCTGTACGACCGGGTTCACTCGCGCGAGATCGCCAGCTACGGCGGCGTGGTCAATACCATGCCCAAGTTCGCTGCCTTCGCGCTGCTGTTTGCCATGGCCAACTGCGGCTTGCCGGGAACGGCCGGCTTTGTGGGTGAGTGGATGGTGATCCTGGGTGCGGTTCAGTTCAACTTCTGGATCGGACTGGCGGCTGCTTCAGCGCTGATTTTTGGCGCTGCCTACACGTTGTGGATGTTCAAACGCGTCTATCTCGGGCCGGTGGTCAATGACGAGGTCCGTGGTCTGTCTGACATCAATGCGCGCGAGTTCCTGATGCTGACCCTGCTTGCGGCTGCGGTGCTTTACATGGGCATCTACCCAAAACCGTTCACCGATGTGATGGACGCCTCGGTGCTGCAATTGCTCAAGCACGTGGCCGTTTCCAAGCTGAACTGAAGCGCCGCCCTCGAGAACCCAACTTCCAAAGAATTCAGATGATTGACACCTTGAGCTGGATCACCGTTTACCCCGAAATCATCTTGCTTGTGATGGCTTGTGTGATCGCACTGGTGGACCTGGGCGTGAAAACCCCGCTGCGCGGCACGACCTACATCCTCACCTTGCTGACCTTGGCCGTGGTGGCCGTTCTGGAGGCGGTCTATGCCAGCCAGGGCGCCACCGTTTACGGCTTTGGCAAGATGGTCGTCAGCGACCCGATGGGCAACTGGCTCAAGTGCTTCGCCTGCCTTGCGCTGATGGTCACGCTGGTTTATGGCCGCCCTTATGCGGCCGACCGCGACATGCTGCGCGGCGGCGAGTTCTTCACCCTCAGCCTGTTTTCGCTGCTCGGCATTTTCGTGATGATTTCGGGCCACAATTTTCTGGTCATCTACATGGGGCTGGAACTCATGACGCTGTCGAGTTATGCGCTGGTGGCGCTGCGCCGTGACAACGCCACCGCGACCGAGGCGGCCATGAAGTACTTCGTGCTCGGCGCGCTGGCCTCGGGCTTTTTGCTCTACGGCCTGTCGATGATTTACGGCGCGACCGGCTCGCTCAATGTGAGCGAGGTGTTTCAGGCCATCGCCAGCCGCCAGGTCAAGCACCAGGTGTTGGTGTTTGGACTGGTCTTCATCGTCGCGGGTCTGGCCTTCAAACTTGGCGCCGTGCCTTTTCACATGTGGTTGCCTGACGTTTATCAGGGCGCGCCGACGGCGGTCACCTTGTTGATCGGCGCAGCGCCGCAACTGGCCGCCTTCGCCATCTGCATGCGCCTGCTGGTGCAGGGGCTGCTTCCGCTGGCCATTGACTGGCAGCAAATGCTGGCCGTGCTGGCGGTGGGCTCCTTGCTGGTGGGCAACTTTGCAGCCGTCGCGCAGACCAATCTCAAGCGCATGTTGGCTTTTTCAACCATCGCGCAAATGGGCTTCTTGCTGCTGGCGCTGCTTGCGGGTGTCGTCAACGGTCAGCCGGTGAACGCAACGTCTGCATACAGCGCGGCCATGTTCTACGTGGTGACTTATGTGCTGACCACGTTGGCCGCGTTCGGCATCATTTTGTTGCTGGCCCGGCAAGGTCATGAGGCCGAGGAAATCACCGACCTCGCCGGCCTGAACCAACGCAGCCCCTTGTTTGCTGGCGTGATGGCGATCAGCATGTTCTCGCTGGCGGGCATACCGCCGCTGGTCGGGTTTTACGCCAAGCTGGCTGTCTTGCAGTCGCTGCTGGCCGGCCAGCAAGCGGCCTATCTGGCGCTGTCGGTATTTGCCGTGCTGGCTTCGCTGATCGGTGCGTTTTATTACCTGCGCGTGGTCAAGGTCATGTACTTTGATGCGCCCCATGCCGGCTTGCCAACAGCCATCGTCGCCGGAGGTGATGCGCGCGCGGTCCTGGCCCTCAATGGCGGGCTGGTGCTCTTGCTCGGCATCGCTCCGGGCGGGCTCATGAGCCTGTGCGGCCAGTCCGTCGCCGCACTCGTCAAGTCCCTGTCGGTCTGAGGCCGGCATGAGTCAGGCTGCGTCTGTCTGGCTGGTTGTCTTGCTTGCGCTGGGGGCGGCCAATCTGCCTTTCATCAGCAATCGATTCATGGCAGCCTACCGCTTGCGCCAGCCTAAACCACTGGCGCTACGTTTGCTTGAGATGGTGCTCTGGTACGCCATCGTTGGCGCCGTGGCGCTGGCCCTCGAGCACCGCGCGGGCCAAATTGCGCCCCAAGGCTGGGAGTTCTATGCGATCACCGGCACGCTTTTTGTGACCTTTGCGTTTCCTGGTTTCGTTTTTCGCTACCTGTTCAAGCCCCGATGAGCACCCGCCGCGCTTCGGGTCTTGATCTTGCTCGGCGGGCAGCTTGGCCCGACCAGACCGGCGAGCCGGCGAACGCGTCCGCGCCGCGCGACGTGCACTTGCGGGAGCTCACCCAATCCAGCGAGCAGATCCTGCGCGGTGACTTTCTTGCCGCCTTCCGCGACACCGTTCGCCTGCCCAGCGGTAAGGAAGCAAGGCGCGAATACGTGGTGCATCCCGGCGCGGTCATGGTGATAGCCGAACTGCCCGACGGTCAACTGGTCCTGGAGCGTCAGTTTCGCTACCCGGTTCAGGCCGTCATGCTGGAGTTTCCGGCCGGAAAGCTCGATCCCGGCGAAGATTCACTGGCTTGTGCAAGGCGCGAACTGCTCGAAGAAACAGGTTATTCGGCCCGGCAGTGGGCGCGTGCGGGCGTACTGCATCCGGTCATTTCCTACTCGACCGAGTTCATCGACATCTGGTTTGCGCGCGAGCTCAGCGCCGGCGCGCGGCAGCTCGATGAAGGCGAATTCCTCGACGTTTTCTCCGCCAGCATGGAAGACTTGCTGCAATGGTGTCGCGACGGGCTTGTGACTGACGCCAAGACACTGACCGGGGCTTTGTGGCTGCAAAACGTCCGCTCTGGCGCCTGGTCGCTCGACTGGACTCGTGATTGATTTTCGTCTCACAATCAGGCCATGAAAGTCCTTGATCTCAAGTGCGCACACCAGCACGTATTTGAAGGCTGGTTTGCCTCGGAAGACGATTTTCAGACCCAACTCGCCCGGGGGCTGGTGCAATGCCCGATGTGCGGTGACGCCGCCGTCAGCAAGCAGCTCAGCGCTCCGCGCCTGAACCTGGGCGCCGCACCGCCGGCTCTCAAGGCAGCCCCCGCGCAGTCTTCAGACGCCGCCGCAAGCGCCACCGGCCGCGAACTGTCGATCAGTGCCCCGCAAGCCCCTGGGCAGGCGCTGACTGCGCCCGACAAGCAGACCATGCAAGACATGCAATCCGACTGGATGAAGATGGTGCGTCAGGTCATGGCCAATACCGAAGACGTGGGCAGCAACTTTGCCGAAGTCGCTCGGCAGATGCACTACGGCGAAACCGAAGAGCGCAGCATTCGCGGTCAGACCTCGCCACAAGAAGCAATAGCCCTGCTCGAAGAAGGCATCACCGTGATGCCCCTGCCGATACCCGCCGCGCTCAAGGAACCGCTGCAATAAATTGCTGACAAAAACCGCTTTGAAAGCCGCCCAGAAAGCCAGCTGAGAAAAGCTATAGCCCGGAACCTCGGTCTTTGCGCAGCCATGCAGCCGCGGCGCCTGAATCGTCTCAGGGATAGAGGCCGCGCAGCTCCCGGGTGTGCAAGATGCGCTGGCAAGCCACGATGAATGTCGCGGTTCGCAGGCTGACCTTGCGCTCCTCGGCCATCGCCCAGATGCCGGCAAAAGCGGTCTTCATGATCTTCACCAGGCGCGCATTGATTTCCTCTTCGTCCCAGAAGAAGCTCGAAAAATCCTGCACCCATTCAAAGTAGCTGACCGTCACACCGCCCGCATTGGCGATCACATCGGGCACCACCAGCACATTACGGGCCTGCAAAATGTCATCGGCCTCGGGCGTGGTCGGGCCGTTTGCGCCCTCGATGATCATGCGCGCCTTGATGCGGTGCGCGTTCTGCGCCGTGATCTGCTGCTCCAGCGCCGCCGGAATCAGAATCTCGCAATCCACATCCCAGAACTTCTCGTCGGCCAGCGCCTCGGCCTTGTCAAAACCGGCCACCGTGCCCGCCGCCGCCACATGCCGCAGCAGCGCCGGCACATCCAGGCCGGCCTCCTGGTAAATGCTGCCGCCGTGGTCCTGCACCGCCACGATGCGGGCGTCAGCCTCTGCAAAAAGCTTGGCCGACACGCCGCCCACATTGCCAAAACCCTGCACCGCCACGCGGGCGCCGGCAATCTCAAGCCCCAGGTGCCGGGCCGCCTCGGCGCCCACCGTGAAAACGCCGCGCCCCGTGGCTTCGCGCCGGCCCAGCGAGCCGCCCAGATCGACCGGTTTGCCGGTGACGACCCCCGTGGCGGTCGATCCGGTGTTCATGGAGTAGGTGTCCATCATCCAAGCCATGATCTGCTCATTGGTGTTCACATCAGGCGCCGGGATGTCCTTGTTCGGCCCGATGATGATGCCGATCTCGCTGGTGTAGCGCCGCGTCATGCGCTCGAGCTCGCCCACCGACAAGGTCTTGGGATTGACCCGAATTCCGCCCTTGGCGCCGCCATAAGGCACGTTCACAGCCGCGTTCTTGATCGACATCCAGGCCGACAGCGCCATCACCTCCGACAGCGTCACATCCTGGTGAAAGCGCACGCCGCCCTTGCCCGGCCCGCGCGACACGTTGTGCTGCACCCGGTACCCCTCAAAGTGCGCCACCCGTCCATCGTCCATGTGAATCGGCACGTCAACAATCAGGATCCGTTTCGGACGCTTGAGCGTTTCAGCCCAACGCGCCAGCGGCCCCAGGTGCGGAATCACCCGGTCAACCTGCTGCAGGTAATTGCCCCAGGGGCCGAGCGCATCGGCCTGAAGGTAAGAGGGCAGGGCATGCGGGCCGGCGGCTTGGGTTGATGACATGACAGACTCCTTGAAAACGATGGTCCAAGGTTAGGAGCCTGGCGATGGTTTGTCCAAGGCCGGCTTCATGGCTATCTATGCACTAAATGCATAAAGAAAAATCACACGGTCTCGGATCAGGTCGAAGGCAGGATTCGCAGGAATGACGTCTGAGTGCGGGCGTCGCCGCCATTTTCTAGAAGGCACCTGTTTCCGCCGTTCTCGCGCAGGCGGAGATTCATGGTGCCGGGGATGGATTCCTGCTTCCGCAGGAATGACGCGGTGTTTTCACCGTCATCCTCGCGAATCCGGGGATACATGCCTCCGTGTCCGCTTCAAGAATGGGGAGCTCTATGGCCCCGGGGATGGATTCCTGCTTTCGCAGGAATGACGGGGGCTGCTTCGGC
>CAJAOB010000074.1 GCA_903941205.1 uncultured Burkholderiales bacterium
ACTGGCCAATTACGACAAAGCCATCGCCCTGAAGCCCGCTGGCACCAATGCCTTTTACAACCGTGCCAACGCGCTGAAAGACCTTCAGCGTCTTGACGAAGCCCTGGCAAGCTACGACAAAGCCATCGCCCTTGAGCCCCATTTCGCCGATGCCTTCTACAACCGCGGCGTGGTGCTGAAAGACCTCGGGCGTCTGGAAGAAGCCCTGGCGAGCTACGACCAGGCCCTTGTCCTCAAACCCGATTACGCTGCTGCGCTCAATAACCGCGGCAACGCGCTGCAAGACCTGCAACGCCTGGATGAAGCGCTGGCAAGTTATGACCAGGCGATCACCATCGCGCCCGATGACGCCGATGCCCTCTACAACCGCGGCGCCGTGCTGCTGGAGCTTCGCCGCGTGGACGATGCCTTGGCTAGCTACGACAGGGTTGTCGCCATCCAGCCTGGTTACGCCGCTGCCTTTTACAACCGGGGCAATGTGCTGCAGGAAATCAAGCGGCTGGAAGACGCGCTGGCAAGCTACGACAAGGCCATCGCCATCAAGCCCGATTACGCCGATGCGTTGAATAACCGGGGGCTGGTGCTGCAAGACCTCAAGCGGTTTGATGAGGCCTTGGCGAGCTACGAAAAAGCACTGGCCGTCAAGCCTGATCTCGAGTTCTTGCCGGGCACGAAATTGCATGCGCAACTGCAGTTATGTGACTGGCGCGAGCTCTCCGGACAGCTGAACACAATCGAAGCAGGCCTTGCACAGGGCCACAAGGTAACGCCCCCATTCCAGATGTTGGTCTTGACGGACGAGCCCGCGCTTCAATTGAAGGCGTCGCAAATATTCGCTGATGCCAGACATCCGGTGACCAGCATTCCTGCGGACTTCAAAAAGCGGGCTTCAGTCGACAAAATACGGGTGGGCTATTACTCGGCCGACTTTCATAACCACGCCACGTCCTACCTGATGGCGGAATTGTTCGAGGCGCATGACTCGCAAAGGTTTGAGCTTTACGGGTTTTCGTTCGGACCCGACAAACAAGACGAAATGCGCAAGCGTGTGGCGGGCGGGTTTGATCAGTTTTTTGACGTCACCGGAAAATCTGACCGTGACATTGCCAGGACGTCGAGGAATTTTGGAATCGATATAGCGGTCGACCTGAAGGGCTTCACGCAAGATTCAAGGACGGGGATATTTGCAGCGCAATGCGCTCCCGTCCAGGTCAACTACCTCGGCTATCCGGGAACCATGGCAGCACCCTATTTCGACTACATCGTTGCAGACGAGATCCTGATTCCGCCAGAAAGCCAGCAGTACTACAGCGAAAAGATTGTCTACCTGCCACACAGCTACCAGGTCAATGACTCCAGACGCAAGATATCGGACAAGGTTTTCAGCAGACAGGAACTCGGATTGCCAGAAGCCGCCTTTGTGTTTTGTTGTTTCAACAACAACTACAAGATCTTGCCGGCAACGATGGACGGCTGGATGCGCTTGCTCAAGGCCGTCAAAGCTAGCGTCCTATGGCTGCTGGAAGACAATCCCACGGCAGCCAAGAACCTGCGACGGGAAGCTGAAATCAGGGGAGTTGATCCGGCCCGTCTGGTATTTGCCAGACGCATGAAGCTGGAAGACCACCTGGCCAGACACAAACTGGCTGACTTGTTTTTAGACACCCTGCCGTATAACGCCCACACCACCACCAGCGATGCCCTTTGGGGAGGGCTGCCGGTGTTGACCCGCATGGGCCAATCATTTGCCTCCAGGGTCGCTGCCAGCTTGCTGCATTCGATCGATCTGCCAGAGCTCATCACGCAAACGCAGGAAGACTACGAGACCCGAGCGATAGAGCTGGCCTCCCATCCAGAATTACTCAGAGACATCAAGGAAAAACTCCAGAGCAAGCGCCTGACCTCGCCGTTATTTGACGGCCAGCTGTTTGCCCGGCATCTCGAAGCAGCCTACCTGGCGATGCACGAGAGATACCTGTCTGGCCAGGCGCCCTCGCACATTCATGTTCAAGCATGAAGCTGTTGACTCAAAAACCGACACAGCAGGCCTCAAGGTGATCGTCTTTTCTGGGCGGACTTTGTCCTGGAGCCTGGCCCGCAGTGAGCTTTCAGAGTGACAAACTTGTCACGGGCCGAGGCCGCGCCTTGGGAGCGCTCAGCCGCGCTTCAGGTACACCTTCACGAAGCTGGTTTTCAAAGCCTCACCGGCGGCGGGCAGTGCGTCGAGTGACTTGGCTTGTGCCTGGTCGCGAAGTGCGTCCAGGTTCTTGCGGATGGTCTGAATTTCGGCGTCGCTGGCTTCGGCTTCTATGGCTTTGAGCTTGTCGCTGACCTGCGGGTACAGGGCCAGCAGCTTGTCAGCATTTTTAGACTCGGCGGCTTCGAGCATCAGTTCCATGTCGTCATGAAAGTCCACCAGCGCCACGGCCAGCATCGAAAAGCCGTTGCGTTTAAACATCTGTTGAAACACCGGCCGCACTTTCTCAAGCGCCAAGTGGGCCTGCTGCAAGTCGCCCGTGCGCACTGGCTCGTTCACGCCGGCAAGCATGCCCTGCACGGACGCCAAGTCGGCGGCCAACTGGGTATCGTTTTTCAGGGCGTAGGGGCGGTAGGCGCTGTACTTGGCCTGAAAGCGCGCAAAGGCGGGCAGCAGCAAATCGTATTTTTCAATCGCCTTGGCGCGCTCGTTTTTGCCGGTCAAAAACAAGGTCTGCTTGTAATAGTCGTTCATGGCGTTGAAGTCTTCCAGAAACAACTTGCGCGTGAAGAACTGGCTGGCGTAGCTGCCGCCCACCAACACGGCCAGTAAGCCCAAGCCCGCCAGCACCGCATAGACTTTGCCTGGCGCATTGGTCTGGGCATGGCCGGTGCGCAGGCCCAGCAAGCTGTACAGCGGGCAGAACTTCGCCAGCGCCGTGATCAACAGCACCGCCCCCACCACGAAAGCGCCGATCTGCCAACCGCCGGCCAGCCAGAAATAGCCGAGCTCCAGCAAGGCAATGCCTGCGAAGGCGCGCACGAACCGGTCGATGGGGTGGAGATTGTTCACCTTGGATTTCCTGGCTGCTTGGACTTGAAGTACGAACCTTCAGGGTACCTGCCGGCCAGGAAATGGGCTTGACATGAATCAAGGCACGGGGACTTCCCGGGCTGCCTGGGCTGCCTGGATTGCCTGGGTTTGGCCGGGCCTTATGAGGGCCTTGTTAGGACCTTGTTCAGCCTTTATTCAGGCTTGATGTCGGTGCGCTCGATCACTTTCTTCCACACCGCCGCTTCCTGCGTGATTTGCGTGCCGAACTCGGCGGGGGAATTGCCGACGGCCGAAACGCCGATCTCGGCGTACTTTTGCCGCACGGCGGGGTCGGCCAGGATGTCCCTGATGGCGTCGCCCAACTTCTTGATGATTTTCTCGTCCGTGCCGACGGGCGCAGAAAGGCCCCACCAGTTGCCGGTGACCAACTCGGGCAAGCCCTGCTGCGCCGTGCTGGGTACGGCGGGAAGTATCGACAGCCCCTGCGGATTGGCCACAGCCAGCGCTTTGAGTTTGCCGGCGTTGACGTTGCCGGCCACCGAGCTGAAGGCGGTGATGTAGACCTGGGTTTCACCGCCCAGCAAACCTTGCACGGCCGGCGGCGAGCCGCGGTAAGGAACGTGAATCAGATCAATGCCCGCCAGTTGCTTGTAAAGCTCCGCCGCCAGGTGGGGCGGCGTGCCAACGCCCGGCGATGCGAAGGCCAGTTTCCCGGGGCTTTGCGCGGCCAGTGCGCTGAGGTCCTTGAGCGATTTGACGGGCAGGCTGGCGTTCACCACCACCACGGAGGGGGCGTTGCTGATCACCGTGATCGGCTGCAGATCCTTCATCGGGTTAAAGCGCATGCCTTTGATCAGATATTGATTGATCACGTAGTTGTTGGTCGCACCCAGCAGCAGCGTGTAACCGTCTGGCTTGGCGCGCACCACGTCCTCGGCGCCGATGTTGCCGGAGGCGCCGCTTTTGTTGTCAATCAGGAAGCGCACGCCGAAACGCGCCTCCAACTGGGTCTGGATCTGGCGGAAGGTGATGTCCCCGGTATTGCCCGGCGCATACGGCACAACAACCCGCACCGGGCGGTTGGGCCAGCTGTCGGCCTCCGAGGCCTGGGCAGACAGCGCCGTGCAGGCGACAAGAAGAAAAGCCTTCGCCAGCAGGCTAAAGAGCATGGAGGGTGGGTGGTTCATATCAAGCTCCTGGGGTTGGAAGAGGAAGGGAAACAAGGCGGCCGTTGACAACAATCAGTTCGGCCTGGATGTGGGCAAGCTGGTCGTCGGGGCATGTCAGCGGATCAGCGCTGAGCACGGCCAGATCGGCCAGCATGCCGGGCGCCAGGGTGCCGCGCTGGTGTTCGGCAAAACACAGGTAAGCGCCGCCGCGCGTGGCGATGTGCAAGGCCTGCTCGCGCGTGATGGCCTGCTCCGCCCCCACCAGCTGGCCGCTGCGGCTGCGGCGTGTGGTCGCATGCGCCATGGGGCCAAACAGGGAGGGCGGCAAGTTGTCACTGCCAAAGGACACTTCAACACCCGCCTCGCGAAGGCTGCGCAGCGGGACGATGTCCTTGCCGTCCATGCCCTGGCGTTGCAGCAATCGGTCACCGTCTTTGAATATATGGCGGTTTGTGTGGGTGGTGATGACCACGCCAAGGTCCTTGATGCAGTCGATCTGGGCGCGGGTCAGCACGCTCTGGTGACCCAAAACCCAGCGCATGGGCGCAATCGGGTGAACCCGGTTGGCGCGCTCGAACAAGGGCAGCAAATCAGGCCAGATGCCCGCCAGCCGGATGCCTTGGCGGGCGGCTTCGATCACCAGCGCGTCCAGCGCGCTTTGCGGCAGCGCGCTGCCCGCCTGAAAGCCTGCCCATCCGGTGCAAGGGTGGTTGGCCGCGCGCAGCCGGTTGTTTGCCGGATCCGTGTCGAGTTCGGTGTAGAGCCCCTGCAAGCGCAGCCAGTTGTCGCCGCTGCCACGACCGCCCAGCCAGGCGCTCCATTCGCGGAGCCATTGCGCCGCATCGCCATGGCCCTGAACCTGCCAGTTGGGACTGAAGGTCAGCACCGCTCGCACGCTGCTGTCTGCGCTGGCATGCACGGCCTTGTAGGCCTCCACCACTTCGCAGGCCACACCGTGTCCCTCAAAAACGGCGGTGGTACCCACGCGGTTGTATTGGCCCATGGCATGCCGCAGTCCGGCCTCGCGCTGGCTGGACGTGAAGCCCGGGGCGCAGCGCATCAAGCTGTGCTCGACCAGCGGCACCAGCGTGTTTTCAAAGAACACGCCTGTGGGCACGCCATCGGCATCGGTCTGGATGGTGATGTCCGGGCTCGGTGAGCGCGTCTGCGGACCAATGCCGGCTCGCGCCAGCGCCAGCGAATTGGCCACGGAAACCAGCGGCGCGGCGTTGCGCCAGTAGCCCCAAATCGGGCGTATGTAAACCGGATGGCGCGGGCTCACGCGGTCAAGATCGTGGCGGTTCGGAATTTGACCGCTCGACAGACCGCCCGGCCCGGGCTGGTACTCGGGAGGCCGGCCCAGCGGCTGCGTCACGATCCAGGCGCCTGCGGGCCGCTGCCGGACTTCGTCGGCAATCAGGTCCAGCACATCGTCGACCGTTTCAGCCCCGGCCAGACTGGGCAATTGCCGGCGCAGGCCTTCGCGGTCCAGGTGGGCGTGACCGTCCGTCATGCCGGCAATCACACTGCGCCCCGCCAGATCGATCTGCCGGGTGTCTGGCCCCAGATGGCGCAGCACCTCGGCATCGCTGCCGACCGCCAGAATCTCCTCGCCCCGGATCGCCAAGGCCTGCACCCGGCCGAGCCGGTCATCGCCGGTATGGATGCAGCCCCCGTGAAGAACCAGGGTAGGCGCCAGGCCTGAAGCCGGCTGACGTGTGGCGGTGGCTTGCATCATCAGAGGCTCTGGCGCTTGGCCAGGCTGTGGGCACTCTGGAACAGGCGCGAGCCGGGGTCGGTCAGGTCCAGTATCACGTCGAAGTGGTTCTTGTGCGGCACTTCATAGTGCTGCCGCAGCAGGCCCCGCTGCCGCAGATAGGCGGCCATGTCGGCGGACTGTCGTTTGAATTCCGGCGTGTCGTCTTGCGCCACAACCACGTCCACCGGGCAGCTTGCGTAAACCTCATTGGAAAGCAGCGAGTAGCGCCGCGCATCCGGTGCAGAAAGCTTCAGCCGCTGATTGCGATAGGACAGCCGCACCGGCTCAAGGTCGCCCAAGCCGCTGACCAGCAGCGCACCCGCCAGGGGGCGGGCGTGCAGGGCATCGCTCTGGCCGCTGTGCGTCAGGCACTGGCCGACCAGGTGCGTGCCGGACGAATGACCGATGAGCACGATGCGCGCGGGATCGCCGCCGTAAAGGTGAATGTGCTGCGCCAGCCAATCGATGCCATAGCGCACGCGCTCGACCATGGCACCAAAGTCCACGGTCAAAGCCGTATGAAAGCCCATCGCCACAAAGAGGCAGCCGGCGTCGGTGAAGGCCGGTGCGGCAAAGGCGCTGCTGCTCTTGTCCAAGATCAGCCAGGCGCCGCCGTGCACATAAACCACCACGGGCCAACCGGCAGGCGGGCTGGCCGACGCGGGCCGGTAGATGTCCAGGCTCTCTTTGGCGTCTCGGCCCCAGCGCAGGTCGCGCTCACCGGGCAAGCCTGCGGCAGCCTGACTGAGCTCGGCGCAACGCGCCAGAATGCGGCCGAAATCAGGGCAGGCGAGCTGGTTGTTGTACTGAGCGTCAAGCTCGTTCTGGCTGTAGCGGGCAAAAACTGGCTCGGTCAAAACCCGCCTTCAAAGTGATAGGGATGACCTTAATCTAGCATTCGAATTTAATGATGTATATTGAATTGTTTCTATTCATTGATATGAAAAGCAGATAAATGCCGAGCC
>CAJAOB010000075.1 GCA_903941205.1 uncultured Burkholderiales bacterium
AAAGCTTTCATGGGCCGCGTCGGCAAAGCCTTCGCCTTCAAAGAGCGGAATCACCGGGTCGCCGCTCAGCGTTTGCGTCAGGTAGTCGCGCAGGCCGCCTTTGTAAAGCCAGGTCTGGGTTTCTTTGGATTTCTCATTGATCAGCGTGACGCTGACGCCGGGCATCAGCACGGCCTTGCTGCGCAGCAGGTGCGTCAGCTCATTCATCGGCAGCGCTGACGATTCAAAGTATTTCGGGTCGGGCCAGGCGCGAACCGCTGTGCCGCTCTTGCGGTCGCCCTCGCCTCCGGGGCGGATCTCCAGCGCCTCGATGACGTCGCCACCCGAGAACACCAGGCGCGCCGCCTTGCCTTCCCGCCATGAAGAGACTTCCAGGCGCTTCGAAAGCGCGTTGGTTACGCTGACGCCCACGCCATGCAAGCCGCCTGAAAAACTGTAGGCGCCGCCCTTGCCCTTGTCGAACTTGCCGCCGGCGTGCAGCCGGGTGAACACCAACTCGATGACCGGGGCATTTTCTTCCGGGTGCATGCCAAACGGAATGCCGCGGCCGTCGTCTTCGATGCTGACCGAGCCGTCCAGGTGCAGCGTGACCTTGATCTTTTTGCCATGCCCGGCCAGCGCTTCGTCAGCCGAGTTGTCAAGCACCTCTTGCAGGATGTGCAGCGGGTTGTCTGTGCGGGTGTACATGCCCGGGCGCTGCTTGACGGGCTCGAGGCCCTTGAGCACGCGGATCGAGCTTTCGGAGTAATCGGTGGGAAGTTTGGTGGCCATGGGGATACGGTGATTTCGGCGGATTGTAGTCTCGGCCCCCTAGGATACTGGATAAAAAGACAGCTCTCTTGCCCGCCTTCAATTCAGGTTTGATTAAGCTTTAATTTGCTTTTCATTCGCTTTTTTAGCTGCTTCTTGCTTCACATCGCCGCAAGCAGGTCAGCGAACCAGCGCCTGAGTAGTTACATTTGCCAGATGTCTTCTTCATCAACCTCCCCCACCGCCGGCTCGCCAAGCGAGTCCCTCAAACTCTCGATGTGGCAGGTGCTGACCTGCGGCGCGGCCATTGTCACGATCTCCATGGGAATACGCCACGGCTTTGGCCTGTGGCTTCAGCCGATCACCCAGGCGCAGGGCTGGACGCGCGAAACCTTCGCCTTTGCCATTGCCGTTCAAAACCTGTCCTGGGGCGTTTTTGGTATTTTCGCCGGCATGATCGCCGACCGCTTCGGGGCCTTTCGCGTCGTCATGGGCGGCGCTGTGCTTTATGCGCTGGGGCTTGTCGGTATGGCCTTGTCGCCCACCGGGCTTGCCTTTACGCTGACGGCGGGCGTGCTGATCGGCGCTGCGCAGGCGGGCACCACCTACGCGGTGATCTACGGCGTGATTGGCCGCAATATTTCGCCCGACAAGCGCTCCTGGGCGATGGGTGTGGCGGCGGCGGCGGGCTCGTTTGGGCAGTTTTTGATGGTGCCGACCGAGGGCTTCCTGATCAGCAGCCTGGGCTGGAAAGAAGCCCTGCTGGTGCTTGGCGCGGCCTGCTTGCTGATCGTTCCGCTGGCCATTGGCTTGCGGGAAAAGGCGTTTGTAGGCGCCGCGCCGATCAAGCGCGAGCAGACCATCGTGCAGGCGCTCAAAGAAGCATTCAAGTACCCCAGCTTTCAGTTGCTGATGGCCGGCTACTTTGTCTGCGGCTTTCAGGTGGTGTTCATTGGCGTTCACATGCCCAGCTACCTCAAGGACAAGAGCCTGCCGCCAGAAGTCGCCAGTTATGCGCTGGCACTGATCGGCCTGTTCAACGTCTTTGGCACCTACGCGGCCGGCGTGTTGGGCCAGCGTATGGCCAAGAAAAACATCCTGGCTGTCATTTATTTCGCCCGGGCGCTGGTGATCGCAATCTTCATCACCGCGCCGCTCACGCCACTGAGCGTCTACCTGTTTTCCGCCACCATGGGCCTGCTGTGGCTGTCGACCGTGCCGCCGACCAATGCGGCCGTAGCGCAGATTTTCGGGATTCAGCACTTGTCCATGCTAAGCGGTTTCATTTTTTTCAGCCACCAGATCGGCTCCTTCATGGGCGTCTGGCTGGGCGGCTTTTTGTATGACCGAAACGGCAGCTATGACCTGGTCTGGTACCTGTCCATTGCACTGGGTATTTTTGCGGCGGTGGTGAACTTGCAGGTGCGCGAGGCGCCCATACGGCGCGCGCCCAGGCCGCTTGAGCAAGGGGTTTGAGATGGTTCGCAAAATCGCACTTAGGGCCTTGGCCCTCACCGCACTGCTGGTGATTTTTTCGCTTTATACGCGGCCCCCATTTTTGGTGATGCTGGCCGACCAACTCTGGGCCTGCTTTTAAGTGATGTCCACAGCACGCCCTTCTCAGGTGATCGTGATCACTGGCGCGTCTGACGGCATTGGCGCCGAACTGGCGCGCCAGTGGGCGCGTCAGTTCGGCGCCAAGGCAGCGCTTGTGCTGGCCGCGCGCAACGAGGCGCTGCTGCACCAAGTCGCCAGCCAATGCCGCGAATCGGGCGCCTTCACGCAGGTGGTGGCGACAGACGTCTCGGACCCGGTCCAATGCCGGCAACTAATCTCCCTGGCCGGCGCCGAATGGGGCCGCATCGACATGCTGGTGAACAACGCCGGCATTTCGGCGCAGGCGCTGTTTGAGGACGTGCAGCCCGACGACCTGGGCTGGTATGAGCAACTGATGCGCATCAATTTCTGGGGCAGCGTCTGGACCACCCACGCGGCCCTGCCCTGGCTCAAGCAAAGCCGCGGGCGCCTGGTGGCCGTGTCCAGCCTGGCCGGACTGATCGGCGTGCCGGGCCGCACGGCCTACAGCGCCAGCAAGTTCGCCATGACCGGCTTTTTTGAAGCCCTGCGCGCCGAGCTGAGGACCCCGGGCGTGAGCGTCACCACGGCTTTTCCCGGGGTGGTGGCAACCCGCATCCGCCATCATGGCCTCAATGCTGCAGGCCAGCCGGCGGGCAGCAGCGGCCTGCGCGAAGACGACGCCATGAGCGTGGAGACTTGCGCCAGACTGATCGCGCAAGGTGCCTTGCGCCGTGACCGCGAAGTGGTGATGACGGCCAAAGGACGGCTCGGGCGCTGGCTGAAGCTGCTCGCGCCAGCCCGCGTCGAGGCCATGGCTTTGGCCGCACTGAAAGACGATGTCAAGCCGCGGTAAATTGCAACCCTTCATGAGAAAAACCGATAGTCAAAACCCGCCCGCCGCGCGCCATGGCGATGAAGAAGCCAGCGCCTGGGTCAGGCGCTGGAGCCATTTGCTACCGGCCCATGCGAAGGTGCTCGACCTCGCCTGCGGGCGCGGACGGCACAGCCGCTGGTTTCACGCCCTGGGCCACCGCATCTTGGCACTAGACCGCTCGCCAGAGGCGCTCGCCGCCATTGGCCTGCCGGCAGACCGGTGCGAAACCTTGCTCGCGGACATCGAAGGCGACCCCTGGCCCCTGGCCGGTCGCCAGTTTGATGCGGTAGTGGTGACGAACTACCTGTGGCGCCCCTTGCTGCCCGAACTGCTCGACACCATCGCGCCCGGGGGCGTGCTGATTTATGAAACTTTCGCCGCCGGCAACGAAACGGTGGGCAAGCCTTCGCGGCCCGACTTCTTGCTCCAGCCGGGCGAATTGCTGCGCGTCTGCCGGGACCTGCGCACGGTGGCTTTTGAAGACGGGTTTGAAGGAGGCCTTGAACGCGAGTTGAAAGGCCCGCTGGAAGCCACCAGCGAGGCGAACACCTCGGCAGCGGCGCCGGGTGGCGGACGGTTTGTGCAACGCATTGCCGCCGTGAAAGAACTGCAAGCCCGCAGCGGGCCTGACCCGGACACGCGCCGGCCCGCGCGCTACAAGCTCGGCTAAGACACTTTTCAAGGGCTTGGCCAAGCCCTGGGCGACCAGGAAATCGAAGGCGCGCGCAGCGCCTGAGGGGACCGGCCGGTAGCTGTGGTCTGAGTAGAATGCGCGACAGGCTTTTCGGACCGCCGCTCGCGACCCGTCGGCCTGCCATCAAGGTCAAGGACCCACCCATGAAACAAATCACTGGCAGCATCGTTGCCCTGGCCACCCCGCTGCATGAAGACGGCAGCGTTGACTACCCCAGCTTGCGAAAGCTGGTCGACTGGCACATCACCGAAGGAACCGACTGCATTGGCGTGGTCGGCACCACCGGCGAATCGCCCACGGTCAATGTAGAGGAACACTGCGAAATCATCCGTGTCGCGGTCGAGCAGGCCAAAACCCATGGCAGCAAAGCAGTGCCCATCATGGCCGGCTGCGGCGCCAACTCCACCGCCGAGGCGATTGAGCTGACCAAGTTCGCCAAAAAAGTCGGCGCCGACTGCCAGTTGCAAGTGGTGCCCTACTACAACAAGCCCACGCAAGAAGGCCAGTACCGCCACTTCAAGGCGATTGCTGAGGCTGTCGAACTGCCTATGGTCCTGTACAACGTGCCCGGCCGCTCGGCCGCCGATATGCTGCACCCCACCGTGCTGCGCCTGAGCGAGGTGCCCGGCATCATCGGCATCAAGGAAGCCACGGGCAATATCGAGCGCGCGCAGTGGCTGATCAAGGAAACACCGGCTGATTTCGCGGTTTATTCGGGCGATGACGCAACCGCCGTCGCACTCATGCTGTGCGGCGGCCAGGGCAATGTCAGCGTCACGGCCAACGTGGCGCCGCGGCTGATGCACGAGTTGTGCATGGCTGCGGTTGCGGGCGACGCCCGGCGCGCCATGCAGATTCAGTTGCAATTGCTGCCACTGCACAAGCACTTGTTCATTGAAGCGAACCCGATTCCCGTCAAATGGGCCATGGCCCGAATGAAGCTCTGCGGCCCGACCCTGCGCCTGCCCATGACGCAACTCGAGGCCGCGAACGAAGCCACTGTCGAAGGCGCCTTGCGCGTTTGTGGCCTGATCTGAACTGCCCTGAAGGACACGAATTGAAGACTTTCCGCCACCCACAGACCCGCCATATCTCGCCATGGCTAGCGAGCATGGTCCTGATGTCAAGCTTGGCATTGACTGGCTGCTCGACCGTGAACGATTCGCTCAGCGGCAGCAAGGTCGACTACAAATCAGCACAGACCAAGGCGCCGTCGCTGGACGTCCCGCCAGACCTCAGCCAACTCACCCGCGACAGCCGCTACGTAGTGCCCGGAACGACTGTCACGGCAAGCGCCTACCAGGCGGGCCAGGCGGCACCGGCAGCCCAGGTGCCAACGGCCGCAACCGCCATCGGAGATGTGCGCATCGAGCGCGCGGGCAACCAGCGCTGGCTGGTCGTCAACCGCCCGGCCGACAAACTCTGGGAGCCAGTGGCCGAGTTCTGGAAGGAAAGCGGATTTCAACTGAGTATTGACAAGCCAGACCTGGGCATCATGGAGACGGAATTTGCGGAAAATCGCGCCAAACTGCCGCAAGACCTGATTCGCACCACGCTGGGCCGGGTGCTTGACGGACTGTATTCAACCGGCGAGCGCGATAAGTTCCGCACGCGCCTGGAGCGCAGCGCCAACGGCAGCACCGAGATTTTCATCAGCCACCGGGGAATGGTCGAAGTCCTGACCGGGCCGAACTCTGGCACCATCGGCAGCTCCACCGTCTGGCAGCCGCGGGCCACCGACCCCGAGCTTGAAGCTGAGTTTCTCAGGCGCCTGATGGTCAAACTTGGCGTGTCGCAAGAGCAATCCAAGACGCTTCTCGCCGCCAGCCCCGCGCGTCCGACCTCGCGCATCGAAACCATCGACAACGCGCCCACCCTGCAAGTAGAAGAAGGGTTTGACCGCGCCTGGCGCCGCGTCGGTCTGGCGCTGGACCGGACCGGGTTCACCGTCGAAGACAGGGATCGCAACAAGGGCCTTTACTTCGTGCGTTACGTCGCCCTTGGCGCCGATGCCAAACCGACCGGATTTTTTGGCAACTTGTTTGGTGGCTCCGCGCCCACCCCGGCACTGCTGAAATACCAGCTCGCACTGAGCAGCAAAAACGAGCAGACCTCCGTGACCGTGCTGAACGCCGAAGGCAAGCCTGAATCCTCGGTCAACGCGCAGCGCATCCTCAAAGTGCTGGCCGACGACCTGAAGTAATCCCCAATACCGGTTTTGGGCCGAAGTGCTGCGCTTCAAGAATTTAGGCAGCGGCAGCACCGGCAACGCCACGCTGATAGAGGCCCGCGGAATTCGCCCGCGACGCCTGCTGGTGGATTGCGGTCTGAGCGTTCGGCAGTTGTCTTCGCGCCTTGCGCAGGCCGCGCTTGAGGAAGCAGCCATTGACGCTATTTTCATCACCCACGAACACAGCGATCACATCGGCTGCACCCGGCAGATAGCTCAAAAACACCGGATTCCGGTCTGGATGAGTCGGGGCAGCTACGAGGCTTGGGGCAGCCCGGACCTGGACGGTCTTTTGCATATCGCGGCCGACGGGCAGGCGATAGATTTGGGTGAATTGCAAATCACGCCCTTCACCGTGCCGCATGACGCGCGCGAACCCCTGCAACTGACCTGCTCCGACGGTCAGTCCAAGCTCGGCGTGTTGACCGATCTGGGTCATGCGACCGCGCATGTGCTGAGCCATCTTCTCGGCTGCAACGCCCTGCTTCTGGAGTGCAATCACGACCCGGAACTGCTGGAGCAGTCGAGTTACCCGCAGTTTCTCAAGCAGCGGGTAGGCGGCCCTTACGGCCACTTGTCCAACACCGCTGCGGCGGCTATTTCGCAAGCGATTTCTCACGCGAAGCTGAACCACGTGGTGGCGGCCCACCTGAGCCAGCGAAACAATCGCCCGGACCTGGCCTTGCAGGCTCTGGCAGGCTCAGAGCTTGCGCTATGGGGAGGCCCCGAGTTGTTGGTCGCCCATCCCGCGACCGGCACGCGCTGGATCGAAGTCTGCGCCTGAAGTGAACCGCAAAACCAGCCCTGGATTGCGCTTGGCGCTGGCGCCCGTCGGCATCAGGATTTGAAAGAGAAAGAGCGATAGCTCGCGACAGAACACGTAGCCGCAAATGCATGCCCATGCCGGGCGCACCATAAAAAAAGCCGCCCGAGGGCGGCTTTTTCAGGGCCGAGAAGAATTACTTCTTGGCGGCGCTGGCAGCGGCGGCGGCGGCATCAGCAGCGGCAGCGGCAGGAGCGGAGGCAGGTGCCGAAGCGTCAGCAGCTGGTGCTGGAGCGGGAGCGGGAGCTGCGGCTGGTGCTGGAGCAGGTGCTGGAGCTTCTGCTTTTTTGCCGCAAGCAGCCAGAGCAGCAGCTGCAACGATCGCTGCCAAAACGAGTGACTTGTTCATTTTTCGATTCCTTGATGAATGTAAGAAACAATTTTCCGGGAATGGCCAGCCAAAGGAGACTAAACCATTGTTCAGGCAGGAGATTTGGAGCTCGTCCAGCCCAACCCGGAAGTATATCCGTATTAACCCATGCCTGTGAAGCAACATTTTACGAAAAATGTAGAAATTTACTCGAGTGATAAAAACGAGTTACACCGAATTGATGCTCGGCTTTTGACGAATTGCTATCCAGGTCTCAACCAACCAGCGTCATGCCAATCAGCCAACAAGCTCTTGGCTGCAGGGCTTGCCTTGCGCCATTGGGATGGGCTGAGTCCGCGCTGATCGGCGAGTGCGCGCATCAGAGAAGCATCTGCGCCTCTGGCCCGGTAGCTCTCGCCGTTGATGAAGACATGATGCTCGTCATACATCATGCGGGTGCGCGCATCCAGAGCCAGTCCGGCATCTTCGGCTGTCGCGGTCAGATCCCCCCCGGTGGCGCCCTCAAACCACACGGAAGGCTTGGGCTCGGTGAGGTATTCACCCAAAGCACAGGCCAGAGCCAAAGGGTCTTTCAGGGCGTTCGCCACAGTTCGCTGGGCAAAAGTCAGCAATTGCGCCGGAAGTTGCGCCGGCGTGGCGGTCGCGGCTTGCTGCGGGTCGCGGTAAAGCCTGGGCACACGAGCGTCATCACCGTCGCCTTCGTCCAAGGCGTATTCGGCGAGTCGCTGCAACAAGGACCCAGCCAATTCCGCCTCTGCTGGCGCCCTGAATCCGATGGAGTACGTCATACAGGGCTCCGGTTTTCCGTCAGCACCGAGTGATTCTTCGGCCACACCGTCGTGGGCGTATCGCGGCGGCAAATAAAGCATGTCGCCCGCCTCCAGCACAAACTCCTCGGAGGGTTCAAAGTTTTTCAGAATTTTCAGCGGCACGCCTTCTTGCAGCGTCAAATCAGTTTGCTTGCCAATGCGCCAGCGCCGCCGGCCGCTGGCCTGCAACAAGAACACGTCGTAGCTGTCAAAGTGCGGCCCCACGCCGCCGCCCGCGCTGGCGTACGAGATCATCAGGTCGTCGAGCCGCGCATCGGGCACAAAACGAAACTGCTGCAAAAGCGCATGCGCGCGAGGCTCATGCAGGTCGACACCCTGCACCAGCAATGACCAGCCAGGCTTGTTCAGCGCAGGTAGGCTGCGCGCGGGAAAAGGCCCGGACTTCATGCGCCAGCCGGCGCTGCCCTGGACCACCAGCCGGGACTCGACCGTCTCCCGTGCAGCCAGCGCAAAGAGCTCAGGCCGGCTCAGCAAAGGCTTGAATCCGGCAATGGCCTGGCGCACCAGCAAAGGCTTTTTTTGCCAATGACGGCGCATGAATTGCTGGGGCGTGAGACCGCCCAGAAGGGCCAATGAGCGAGTTGTATCCATGGGACAATTGTCGGATGAAAATCACCCCCCAATGCGTTGTTGCCCTGCGCTGGGTCCTCAAAGATACCTTGGGCGAAGTGCTCGACGAGTTGGACGAGCCCGTCGAATTCTTGTTAGGCGGCGAGGACTTGCTGGCCCGGATCGAAGAAGCTTTGCAGGGCCACGAGGCCGGCGCCAAGATTGACCTGCACCTTGAGCCTGAGCAGGCTTTTGGCGACTACGACGAGAACTTTGTGTTCCTCGAACCCCGCAAGCTGTTTCCGGCTGAACTCGAAGAAGGCATGACGCTTGATGGTCACGCCCTGCCGGCCGGCAGCAACCCGGACGCGCCGCGCGACCAGATCTACACCGTGACCGAGCTTTACCCCGAGCACGTGGTGCTGGACGGCAACCATCCGCTGGCGGGCATCGCCATCCGGCTGTCGCTGGTGGTCGAAGCTGTGCGCGAAGCCACGGAAGCCGAAATCGGTCAGGGCTCCCTGGGCACGGGCTTTTTCAAACTCGAATCAGGGGAATCACTGCTCCCCGGCAACAACACCCGGCATTAAGCCCGGGCGGCTGGCGGGAGCCGCTGGCGCGCTAGCGTTTTCCGGTCGAACCGTAACCGCCTTCGCCGCGCTCGCTGGCGGCAAATTCGGTCACCACGTTGAACTCTGCCTGCATCACCGGCACGATCATCAATTGCGCGATGCGTTCCATGGGCTCGATTGTGAAAGCCACTTCACTTCGGTTCCAGGCGCTGACCATCAGCTGGCCCTGGTAGTCGCTGTCGATGAGGCCCACCAGATTGCCCAGCACGATGCCATGCTTGTGACCCAGCCCCGAGCGCGGCAGGATCAGGGCTGCATAGCCCGGGTCTTGCAGGTAGATGGCAATGCCGGCGGGAACGAGTTGCCAGGCGTTGGGCGCGAGCGTCAGCGGCTCGGCCAGGCATGCGCGCAAGTCGAGACCGGCGCTGCCAGACGTGGCATAGGCGGGCAAGTTGTCGGCGAGGCGGGGGTCAATGATCTTGACGTCAATTTTCATGGCGGGTTTTTCAAACAGAGGAAAGGCGGGCGGCCACCTGGGCCATGAGCTGTCGGGCCAGTTGCAGCTTGGAAGCGCGCTCCATGGCCTGACTGCCTTGCGCATCGATCAGTAGCAGCGCATTGTCGTCCTGCCCAAAAGTGGCGGGGCCAATATTGCCCACCAGCAGCGGAACCCGCTTTTTCAGGCGCTTGGCCTGGGCATGGGCCAGCAGGTCATGGCTTTCGGCTGCAAAGCCGACACAAAACAGCGCTCCGCTCTGGGCCCGGCCCGAGGCGGCCACCGTGGCGAGGATGTCCGGGTTTTCTACAAAGGCCAGTTGCGGCACTTGCCCGCTGCCGTCTTTCTTGATTTTCTGTTCCGCCGCAGCGGCCGGCCGCCAGTCGGCCACCGCTGCCGTCGCGATGAAGACCGTTGCAGCATCCACCCGGGCGCTGACGGCATCGAACATTTGCCGGGCAGACTTCACATCGACACGGGCCACGCCGCGCGGCGTCGACAAATGGACGGGGCCGGCCACCAGTGTGACCTCGGCGCCGGCTTCGCGCGCGGCGCGGGCGATGGCAAAGCCCATCTTGCCGCTCGACAAATTGGTGATGCCGCGAACCGGGTCGATAGCCTCATAAGTCGGCCCTGCCGTGACCAGCACATGCTGCCCGACGAGCGACTTGGGCGCAAAAAAAGCGATCACATCGGCCAGCAATTCCCCAGGCTCGAGCATGCGACCGTCACCGGTTTCGCCGCAAGCCTGAAAGCCGCTGCCCACGCCAAGCACCACCGCGCCATCGGCCTGCAACTGGGCGAGATTGCGCTGCGTGGCCGGGTGCGCATACATCTCACGGTTCATGGCCGGCGCCAGCAGCAGGGGCACGCTTTGAATGGGGCGCGCCAGACACATCAGGCTGAGCAAGTCGTCGGCGCGACCGTGCAGCAACTTCGCCATGTAGTCGGCGCTGCAAGGCGCGATCAAAATCGCGTCGGCTTCCCGCGACAAATTGATGTGCGCCATGGAGTTGGGTTCGCGCGCATCCCACTGGCTGGTAAAAACTGGACGGCCGGTGAGCGCCTGCATGGTCACCGGTGTGATGAACTGGGCTGCGGCCTCGGTCATGACCACCTGCACGGTCGCCCCCTCCTTGACAAGGGCGCGAGCCAGTTCGGCCGCCTTGTAGCAGGCAATGCCACCAGACAGGCCCAGGACAATGTGTTTGCCAGCAAGGTCGCCCGCTGAATCCAGCGTTTCAGGAACGACATCCAGGCTTAAGTTCGAAGGTGCTTGCGTGCTCATGAAGGGCAATGTACTAGATAGCGCTGAACGCTGGCGACTAGCCCGCAAACGGGCGCGCTGCCCGTCTCAATGCCGCAGCTGCGGCCGGCACGGGCGGGGCGGTGTCGTGGGCTATAATCCGGAGCTTTGCTAGCAACCCCGCGCCCAAACCTGATCCTGATCAGATCAATTGAAGGTGCATCCTCTTGGATCAATTCATCAATGACCACTATCCGTGTAAAAGACAACGAGCCCTTCGACGTTGCATTGCGCCGCTTCAAACGCACCATTGAAAAACTCGGCCTGCTGACCGACCTGCGCGCACGCGAGTTCTACGAGAAGCCAACGGCTGAACGCAAACGCAAGAAGGCCGCTGCCGTCAAGCGCAACTACAAGCGCATTCGCGCCATGCAGTTGCCCAAGAAACTGTACTGATCGGGATCCGATCGGCACAGCCTTCCCTGGCACCCGACCAAGCCCGCTAGAGGACGCTCAGCGGGCTTTTTTAATGCTCAGTCAGAAATACACAAGGACTTGCAGATGTCACTCACACTCAAAGAACAGATCACCGAAGACATGAAAACCGCCATGCGGGCCAAGGACATCGAGCGTCTGGGCACCGTGCGCCTGCTGCTGGCGGCGATCAAGCAAAAAGAGGTGGATGAGCGTGTGGTGCTGGATAACGCCGCCGTGGTCGCCATCGTCGACAAGTTGATCAAGCAGCGCAAGGACTCGATCGAAGCCTTTCAGAAGGCCGCGCGCACCGACCTGGCAGACAAGGAGTCGGCCGAGATGAAAATCCTGCAGGCCTACCTGCCCGCGCGCATGAGCGCCGACGAGGTCAGCGCCGCCGTCAAGGCCATCGTGGCCGAACTGGGCGCCAGCGGCCCCGGCGAGATGGGCCGGGTCATGGGTGCGGTCAAAACCCGACTGGCCGGCAAGGCCGACATGGGCCAGGTTTCGGCGGCTGTCAAGGCTGCACTGGCTGGCTAAGGCTTGGGTCGCCGCGGTATCTTCAGCGGGCCATGATCAGCGCGGTACCCAGTACCGCCATACCAGCGCCCGTCCAGGCGCCCATGGCCGGCCGGCGCTTGTAAATCAGCCATAAAAGGGGCAAAAGCAACACCGGCGTGAGGGAGGACAAAATCCCGACCAGATTGGCCTGCCCGTTGCGCAGCGCTGCCAAGATCAGCGTCATGCCCAGCGCCATGGCTACTGCGGCACTGGCCCAAGTGTTCCGCAATGTCTCAAACGTCAGCGCTTGCTGAACTTTCGAGAGCCGAAACCCGCTCCAGAGCAAGAGCAAATGGGCCAGAAAACTGGCCGAGGTGCGCACGGCGGAGGCCGCCACCGGGTCGATGCCCGTGGTCATCAGCGGCTTGATCATGAGCGTGGCAAGCGATTGGCAAAGCGCCGCCAGCAGACCCAACAACACGCCCGACATCAGGGCACCGCGTGTGTCTTCCCAGGCATGGCGCTCATCCAGACGTCGGCCCCAGGCTATCGCCACCATCACTCCCGAGACCAGCAAGCCACTGCCCAGGAGCGTCCAGCCCAACAGCGTCTCGCCCAGAAAAAGCCAGGCCAGCACGGCTGAAAAAAGCGCGTGCGTGGCAAAGATAACGCCGGAGCGCCGAGGCCCGAGCCGGTTCATGCAGGCAAACAGTGCGGTGTCACCAATGAAGATGCCGATCAGGCCCGAGATGGCGAGAAGGCCGACCGCGGGCCCATCCAGGCTGCGCCACTGACCTGTGAAAGCGGCCAGCGCCCACAAGATCGTGAGCGCAAAGAAGAGCCGCCAGCGCGTGAAGGCAAACGCGCCCATGCGACTGGAGGCATTGGCTGAAAAGATGCTTCCCACGGCCCAGCACAGGGCCGCCAGCGCGGCCAGAATTTCCGGGCGCACCACCGGTCAGCTGCCGGCGATCTTCATCCGGTTGACCAGAATCGAGCCGACCGTCTTGGCGCCATAGCTGTAAGCGTCAGCGCCCACGGCCTGTATGCCCATGAACATCTCCTTGAGATTGCCGGCTATGGTGATCTCTTCAACCGGGAAGGCGATCTGCCCTTTTTCGACCCAGAAACCAGAGGCGCCACGCGAGTAGTCGCCGGTCACGTAATTCACGCCCTGTCCCATCAATTCGGTGACAAAAAGCCCGGTGCCGAGCTTTTTGAGCATGGCGTCCAGATCATCGCTGGCAGCCGTCTGGCGACTGCTCAGCACCAGGTTGTGCGAGCCACCGGCGTTGCCAGTGGTGCGCATACCGAGTTTGCGCGCTGAGTAAGTGCTCAAAAAGTAGCCTTGCACAATGCCGGCTCCAACGACCTGACGCGCCCGGGTTTTAACACCCTCCTCGTCAAACGGCGCGCTGCCCTTGCCTTTTTTCAGGTGCGGGTCTTCGCTGATGTCAATGTGGTCCGGGAATGCGGCCTTGCCCAGAATCCCGAGCAGAAAAGTGCTCTTGCGGTAGATCGCGCCGCCGCTGACGGCTTGGACAAAGCCGCCCAGCAAGCCGGCAGCAACGGGCGACTCGAACAACACCGGGCACTGCGTAGTCGGGACCCTGCGGCTTTTCAGACGCGCCAGCGCGCGCTCTGCGGCGTAGCGGCCCACCGCCTGCGGGCTGGCGAGTTCGCTGGCGTCGCGCATGGAGCTATACCAGGAGTCGCGCTGCATCTGGCTGCCTTTGCCAGCAATCGGCGAGACTGACAGACTGTGCCGCGAGCTGGCATAGCCGCCGCGAAAACCGCGCGTGTGGGCGCTGAAAAAATGGCTTTGCTGCGCCGATACGCCGGCGCCTTCGCTGTTCGTGATCAGGCGGCTGGTGTTCAAAGCGGCGGCTTCGCATTCGAGCGCCAGTTCGGCAGCCTGCGCCGAATCGATAGCCCAGGGGTGAAACAAATCGAGGTCGGGGTGCTTGCGCGAGATATCGCGGTCGGCTGGCAGACCCGAGGTCTTGTCGGTGGCGGTAAAGCGGGCAATATCGTAGGCCGCCTGCACGGTCTGCTCAATCGCGGCTTTGGAGAAATCACTGGTCGAGGCGTTGCCGCGTTTTTGCCCCACATAAACCGTCACACCCAGCGACTTATCGCGGTTGCGTTCAACATTTTCAAGCTCGCCCTTGCGCACACTCACGCTCAGGCCGCACCCTTCGGAAGCTTCTGCCGCGGCGTCGGTCGCACCAATTTTGGTGGCGTGCGCCAAGGCCGAGTCGACCAGTTCTTCAAAGAAATCACGGTGGTAGCTAAAGCCTGATTCGGGCTGAGCCGTGGGCCGGGCAAGGCGCGCGCCGCGCTTGGAAGTAGTGGTGATCATGGGTAGCTATGATACTGACTGCATGAACATCAAGACTGTCAAAGGCTATTGGTCCAACGGGCGCTTCGTCAAGCCCGAAGAAATTTTGGCCGAAGAGCAAGGCCCGCCAAGCAAGACCCAACTCAAGGCAGAGGCCGACGAGAAACAGGCGCTTGGCGAAGCACTGCTGACGCTGCGGCCAGACCTCATCAAGCGGCTGGATCTGCCTGAGAAGCTGCTCGACGCCATCAAGGACTGCAAGAAAATAACGAACTTCGAGGGTCGGCGCCGGCAGATGCAATTCATTGGCAAGCTGATGCGCCCGCTCGACCCCGAGCCGATCCGCGAAGTCATCAACGAGCAGCTCAATGGGTCGGCCCAGCTCACGCTGTCGCTGCACCTGGCCGAACAGTGGCGCGACAAACTGATTGCCAACGACGCAGCGCTGGGCGAGTGGCTCACCAGCTTCCCTGACACCGATTCGCAGCAGTTGAGGGCGCTCGTTCGCCAGGCGCGCAAGGACATCCAGCCCGAAAAGCCCGGCGAGGCAGCGCGCCACGGCAAGTCCTACCGCGAGATCTTTCAGCTCGTCAAAGAGAAAATGGCCCATGTACAGCCTTGACACCGTCCGCATCGGCATCGTCTCGGTCAGCGACCGCGCATCGACTGGCGTTTACGAAGACAAGGGCCTGCCTGCGCTCAAAGACTGGCTGACGCGCGCACTGCGCAACCCCATCGACTTCCAGGAGCGCCTGATCCCCGACGAACAGGCGCAGATCAGCGCCACCCTGATTGAATTGGTGGACGCTGGTTGCTCGCTGGTGCTGACCACCGGCGGCACGGGCCCTGCGCTGCGCGATGTCACACCCGAAGCCACGCTGGCTGTGGCGCACAAGGAAATGCCGGGCTTTGGCGAGCAGATGCGCCAGATCAGCCTGAAATTTGTGCCGACGGCCATTTTGTCGCGCCAATGCGCCGTGGTGCGCGGGCAAAGCCTGATCCTGAATTTGCCCGGCCAGCCCAAGGCGATTGCAGAAACGCTGGAGGGCTTGCGCGATGCAGACGGCCAGAGCTTGGTACCCGGCATTTTTGCCGCCGTGCCTTATTGCATTGACCTGGTTGGCGGGCCTTACCTCGAGACCCGGCCTGAGGTCTGCAAGGCTTTTCGGCCCAAGTCGGCGATACGGCCTTCGGCCTGAATCCTGTCGCCTGGTAATTCAGGCCGGGCTTTGCGCCAGCAGGGCCCGCACTTTAGGCAAGTCCGGCATGCCGCCAATGGCGCCCTTGCCCGTGACTGAAAGCGCCGCCGCTGCGTTGGCGCAAACCATCGCATCGGTCAGGGCCTCACCGCGGGCCAGCGCGGCCGCCAGCGCCCCCGTGAAGGTGTCTCCGGCGCCAATGGTATCGGCCACGGCCATGCGCCGCCCGCTCAAACTCACAGGCGCCTGGCCGGCGCGGTACAGCACGCAACCCTCAGCGCCCAATGTCACCAGCACCGCGGCAGCGCCGCGCGCCAGCAAGGCCTGGGCTGCGTCCTGCACGGGCGCATCGGCTGTCATGCCGGCCAGCAGTCGCACTTCGCTTTCATTGGGCGTGAGCAAGTCGGTCAGGGCGATCAGCGAATCCGGCAGCGGCCGAGCCGGCGCCGGATTGAGCAGGGTCAGCGCACCGGCTTCGCGGGCCATCTGAAAAGCCCGCTCGGTCGCAGCCAGCGGCACTTCGCAAGACGCCATGACCACGCGGCAGGCCAGCAGCGCACTGCGCGCCGCGTCAGCATGCTGCGCTGACAAACCGGCGCCCGCGCCAGAACACACCGCGATGCTGTTGTCGCCGTCCTCGTAAACCAGAATTTGCGCCACGCCGCTGGACTCGCCCACAGCCTGCTCGACAAACCGGCTGTCGATGCCCTCGGCCTGCCACAGCGCCAGACCCATGCGGCCAAAATCATCGGCGCCAATGCGGGCAATCAGCGCCACACGGGCACCCTGGCGAGCGGCGGCGACAGCGGCATTGCTGCCCTTGCCGCCGGGACTGATCGAAAACGCCGAAGCCATGAGCGTCTCCCCGCGGCCCAGGGGCCGGGGAATATGCGAGACCAGGTCGGCGTTCCAACTGGCCACGCAAACGACGCTGGCCACCTCAGAATTATTTAAGCCCATAGCCCATGGATTGCGGCAGCCACAAGACGATCTGCGGAAAACAGGTGATGGCAAACAGAAGCATGAGCAGCATGAGCAAGAAGGGCCAGCCTTCCTTCATCATTTCGCCAATCGGGATGCCGGTCAAAGCCTTGGTGACAAACAGCAGCATGCCAAAAGGCGGGTGAATCAGACCGATCATCATGTTGAGCACCACCAGCACACCAAAGTGAACCAGGTCCACCCCCAGCAGCTTGGCCGCCGGCAGCAGCATGGGCACAAACACCAGCAGCAGCACCGACACATCCAGAAAGCAGCCGAGCACCAAAAACATCACGTTGACCAGCAGCAAGAACTTGATTTGCGACAGCTGCATGCTGTCAACCCACTGGGCCATGGCCTGCGGCACGCCTTCGGCGGTGAAAGCGTAGTTCAGGATGAAGGAGCCGGCCAGGATCATGGTGATGACGGCGCTGCCCCGGGTTGACTCAAGCACCACGCCCCAGAAGCTGCGCCAGGTCAGCGCGCGGTACACCACGGCCGCCAGCACCAGCGCATGAAAGGCCGCCACGGCGGCCGCTTCAGTGGGCGTGAAAGCGCCCGAATAAATGCCACCCAGCAAGACAATGGGCATGGACAGCGGCAAAGCGCCGCGGTAAATGATCGACGGCCAATCTTTGAGGGGGATCTTGTCTTCACGCGGCATGTTGCGTTTGACGGCGATGAAATGCACCACCACCATCATCAGAAAAGCCATCAGCACGCCAGGCACCAGACCGCCCAGAAACAGCGCACCCACCGATGCGCCCGATACCAGCGCATAAATGATCATCGGAATGGACGGTGGAATGATCGGGCCCAGCGTGGCACTGGCCACCACCACGGCGCCGGCAAAGCCGCGCGAATATTCGGGTTTTTTCAGCATCTGGCGAATCGTCACCAGACCGGGGCCAGCGGCGTCGGCAATGGCGCTACCACTCATGCCGGAAAACACCACGCTGACCAAAATATCCACCTGCGCCAGGCCGCCGCGCATGCGCCCGACCAAGATGCGGCAGAAGTCAAAAATGCGCTCGCTCACGGTGCCCGCGTTCATGATGTTGGCGGCAAACACAAAGAGCGGCACAGCCAGCAGCACATAGCTGTTGTACAAGCCATTGCCCACCTGCTCGGCCACCAGGCCAAGGTCCTGGCGCTTGACCATGAGGTAGGCAAAGCCGGAGACCAGCATCGAAAATCCGATCGGCATCCGCAACAACATGCCAGCGGCCAGCACCAGGGCCAAAACCCAGATTCCCGACGTCATAGCCGAAGCTCCGCTTCAAGACCGACACCCCGAAACGCGTCCCGAATGGCCCACGCAGCACGAACAACCAGCGCCACCAACAGCAGCACGAAAGGAAAGAAAACCCACATGAACGAAATTCCCAGCACGGGGCTGGTTTCACGGTTCATGAAATACACGTAATCCCAAGTCGCCGGAATGCCGCAAAGTGCCACCCCGCCAATCAGCAAATTTCCGACCACCCGCATCACCTGCCGGGTACGCCGGTTGACGCTGTTCCAGACCAGGTCAAAGGCGACGTGCTCACGCTCGGGCACCACGAAAGCGGCGCTCCACAAAATAACCCAGACGTACAAAATGACGGCAGCCTCATCGGTCCACGCCATCGGCCGGTTAAAGCCAAAGCGGGCCGTGACCTGAATCACAAACACAATGAAAAGAGTCAGGAACAAGGTGCCGCCGATCAGATCGGCGGCCTTTTTCGGCCACAGCGTCATGTTGTACGAACCGTCTTACTTGGTGTTGTTGATACGCTCGACCAGACCCTTGGGCCAGACTATGGCGTAGTCAGAGTTCTGGTAGGCGCCTTGCACGGTCTTGCGGAAAGCATCGAGATCAGGCGTGGTGACCTGCAAGCCCTGCTGCTTGAAGAAATCCACAATCTGGCTTTCTTCCTTGATGCGGTTTTCGTTGTTGTACGCGGCGGCGGCTTGCGCTGCGGCCCTGACCTTTTGCTTTTGCGCGGCGTTCATGGCGTTGTACGACTTGTTCGAAATCGCAATGAAGATGCCGTCAACCAGGTGGTTGGTCAGCACCAGTTGCTTGGTCACTTCATAGAACTTGGCAGCGCGCACGGTGGGCAGCGGATTGTCCTGGCCGTCAATGGTGCCGGTTTTCAGTCCCAGATAGACCTCGCCGAAGGCCAGTGGCGTTGGTGTGGCACCCAGCGCTTCACCCAGGAACAACCACTCTTTGGTACCCGGCATGCGCAGTTTCACGCCCTTGAGGTCCGCCGGCGTCTTGACGTTGCGGGCCTCGCGCAGGTTGACCTGGCGCGTGCCCAGGTAAATGGTGGACAGCGGCGTGACTTCCATTTTCTCGACCACGCTCTTGAACATTTCAGCACCGATGGGGCCATTGAAAACCTTTTGCTGGTGGTCCGGGTCGCGCACGATGTAGCCGGCCGTGAACACCGAGAACTCGGGCACCAGTTTGGCAATGTCAAAGGCAGAAATAGATGACAGCTCCAGGTTGCCGCGGGCCATGGCGGCCGGCTCGGTGCCTTGCTTGAAAAGCGAAGCG
>CAJAOB010000076.1 GCA_903941205.1 uncultured Burkholderiales bacterium
AGAAATCAGCGCCGGTGGCATAGCCGCCTTCCTCGGATGCGATCCAGGAAATGATCGAAGCAATTTCCTCCGGTGTGCCAAGCCGCTTGGCCGGAACTCCAGCGACAATTTTTTCAAGCACATCAGGGCGGATCGCCTTGACCATGTCGGTGCCGATGTAGCCCGGACTCACGGTGTTGACCGTCACGCCCTTGCTGGCGACCTCCTGGGCCAGCGCCATGGTGAAACCATGTAAGCCGGCCTTGGCAGTGGAATAGTTGACCTGGCCGAACTGACCTTTTTGACCATTGACCGAGGAAATATTGATGACGCGGCCAAAGCCCGCTTCAATCATGCCTTCGATGACCTGCTTGGTCACGTTGAACATGCTGTCCAGGTTGGTCGAAATCACGGCGTCCCAATCGGCCTTGCTCATTTTGCGGAACTGCCCATCGCGCGTGATGCCGGCGTTATTGACCAGCACGCTGACCGGCCCATGCTCAGCCTTGACTTTGTCAAAGGCGGCAACGGTGGAATCCCAGTCTCCGACGTTGCCAACTGATGCATAAAAGGTGTGCCCCAGGGCCTTTTGCTCATCCAGCCACTTGGTCGCGTCGCGCGTCGGACCGCAGCCGGCGATGACCTTGAAGCCGTCTTTGTCGAGACGCTGGCAAATTGCCGTTCCGATGCCACCCATGCCTCCGGTGACGTACGCTACTTTCTGTGTCATGTCTTGCTCCATCGTTTCTGTTAAAAATTTGTGATTCGGGACTTCCCGGATTTCTCGAGATACCGCAGCGCCTGGCGCAAGCGGCGTATGAAACCTTCGCTGAAGTTGGTTTTAACCGAAATTCAGCGCTCAAGTGTCAGGGCAACCCCCATGCCGCCACCGATGCACAGACTGGCGATGCCCTTCTTGGCATCGCGACGCACCATCTCATGGATGAGCGTGACCAGGATGCGGCAGCCTGATGCGCCGATCGGGTGGCCGATGGCAATGGCCCCGCCGTTGACATTGACCTTGCTGGTGTCCCAGCCCATTTCCTTGTTGACCGCGCAGGCCTGCGCCGCAAAGGCTTCATTGATTTCGAGCAGGTCGAGGTCTTGCGCGTTCCAGCCGGCGCGTTGCAAGGCCTTGGTCGAAGCGGGCACCGGGCCCATGCCCATGAAGGCGGGGTCCAGGCCGCTGGTGGCGTAGCTGGCTATCCGCGCCAGGGGCTTGAGGCCGAGCGCAGCCGCCTTTTTCGCGGTCATGACCATGACCGCGGCAGCGCCGTCATTGATGCCCGATGCGTTGCCTGCCGTCACGCCGCCGGCCTTGTCAAAGGCTGGACGCAGACCGGCAAGGCCCTCGGCGCTGGTCTTGCGATTGATGAATTCGTCTGCCGCAAAGATAATCGGGTCGCCTTTCTTCTGGGCGATCGAGAAGGGCACGATCTCGTCCTTGAATTTGCCAGCGTCTTGCGCTGCCGCAGCCTTGGTCTGGCTGGCCAGTGCCAGCGCGTCCTGCATGGCGCGGTCGATGCCATATTTCTTGGCGACGTTTTCGGCCGTGATGCCCATGTGGTACTGGTTGTACACGTCCCACAGGCCGTCAACGATCATGGTGTCTACCATCTTCCACTCACCCATGCGCTGGCCGTCACGGGAGCCGTTGAGCACATGCGGCGATGCGCTCATGTTTTCCTGCCCGCCGGCGATGACGATCTCGCTGTCGCCGGTGGCGACTGCTTGCGCCGCCAGCATCACGGCTTTGAGGCCAGAGCCGCACACGGCGTTGATCGTCAGGGCTGGCGTGGCATGCGGCAAGCCAGCTTTGACCACCGACTGGCGCGCCGGGTTCTGCCCGACCCCGGCGGCCAGCACCTGTCCCATGATGACCTCGCCGATCAGATCGGGCGAGAGGCCAGAACGCTCGACGAGGCCTTTGAGCACGGCGGCGCCCAATTCGGTCGCAGGCGTCTTGGCCAGAGAGCCGCCGAATTTTCCGACGGCAGTGCGAGCAGCCGAAACGATAACGATGTCTTCCATTTTTTCCTCTTTTCTTCGGGTTGATAAGCGCTCAATTGTCTCGCTGGTTCATTGAGTCGCTGACTGACAAAATCAAAAAGTGGCCGGGCGACGATTGACTACAGACCGGCCTTCAAAAAATGAAGGGACGAGCCCGAATCAAGGTCGGGCGCTCATTGGCAAAAGCGCCTTAAAACAAAATCAGGCTTTGGCCTTCACGTACCGGCCCGGCGCGGGCTCGACGGCCTTGTACTTGCGGCTGCCGTAGTTCTTGGGCGCAGCTATTTGCTTGCCCGCTTGGCGTTTGAGCCAGGCAGACCAATCTGTCCACCAACTGCCGGGATGCTCCTTGGCTGACGCCAGCCATTCCTCGTGCTGGGGCGGCAACTTGTCGTTCGTCCAGTAGGAGCGCTTTTTCTTGGCCGGCGGGTTGATCACGCCGGCAATATGGCCCGAAGCGCCCATGACAAAGCGCTTGGTTCCGGTCAGCACCTGGGTTGAGGCGTATGCCCCGCCGATAGGCACGATATGGTCCTCGCGGGAGCCGTAAATATAAGCCGGCATGTCGAGCTTGCCCAAATCCACCTGCTCCCCGCAAACCTTCAACTTCCCCGCCTTGACGAGGTTGTTCTCGAAGTAGGTGTTGCGCAGATACCAGGCGTAAAACGGACCCGGCAAGTTGGTCGAGTCGCTGTTCCAGTAAAGCAGGTCAAACGGCGGCGGCGTCTCACCCTTGAGGTAGTTGCCCACCACGTAGTTCCAGACCAGGTCATTGGGCCGCAAGAAGCTGAAGGTGGAGGCCAGATCCTGGCCCTTGAGCAGGCCGCCCTGACCCATTTGCATTTCGCGAAACTTGACTGCGGTTTCATCGATGAAGATGTCCAGCACGCCCGTGTCCGAAAAATCGAGCAGCGAGGTCAGCAAGGTGACGCTTGCCACCGGCTTTTCACCCCGCGCGGCCAGCACCGCGAGCGCAGTTCCCAGGATGGTTCCGCCCACGCAAAAGCCCAGCGCATTGATTGTCTCGGCGCCAGTGATGGCTTGCGTGACTTCAATCGCCTTGATGGCAGCGTGCTCGATGTAATCGTCCCAGGTCTTGCCCTGCATGGACTCGTCGGGGTTGCGCCAGCTCACGACGAAGGTACGGTGGCCTTGCTCGACCGCGTAACGAATCAGCGAGTTTTCCGGCTGTAGGTCCAGGATATAAAACTTGTTGATGCAAGGAGGCACCAGCAAGAATGGCTTTTCATAGACCTTGGCGCCGAGCGCCTTGTATTCAAGCAACTGGAACAACTCATTTTCAAAGACCACCGCGCCTTCGGTGGTGGCTACGTTTTTGCCGACCTCGAAAACACGCTCGTCGGTCATCGACACATGGCCCTGGCGAATGTCGTGCATAAGGTTTTGCATGCCCTGGGCGATGCTCTGGCCCTGGGTGTCAATCGCTTTTTTCTGGGCTTCGGCATTGAGCGCCAGGTAATTGCTGGGGGCGCTGGCGGCCAGCCACTGCTCGACAGCAAAACGCACACGGGCCTTGGTCTTTTCATCGCCCTGAACCGCTTCTGCCATGCCCATCAGGGCCTGTGCGTTGAGCAGATAAGCCGATGCCGAAAACTGCGACAAGGGGCTGGTCTGCCAGGCCTGCGAGGCGAACCGTTTGTCGGTCGGCGCCTTGGGCGTCTGCTCACCGGGCACCATGCCGCTGTTCCACAAAGCAGCCGTCTCCCTGAGATAGTCTTGCTGAATCTCGAGCAACTTGGCAGGGTCAAACTGCAGAGCCGGGAAAGTGTCGCGGGCGTTCGGCAGGCCCTGCATCAGCACGCTTGGAAGCACGGGTGGCAAAGTGGAGTTTGCTCCCGTCATTGCAGCCACCGATTTTTGCAGGTTTGCGGTCAGGGTTTCCTGGAATTGCCTGGCCATTTCAGACCAGTTTGGGTCAGAATTCATACTGTCTCCTCGATATGCAGTCAATATTGAATGATTGCGTTTTGAATGCTTGGCCTGCGTTCAGGCTCGTTGTGGCAATGCAAACTGTGCCCAAATTTAATTTCACCCGCCTGACTATGCACCAACTTTTATGTACCTGACCGCCATCGCATGGATTTATGTGGTGCTCATGATGAGCGTTGCCGAGGCCACCAGCACCACGGGCACCGTGCTGGGCGCTTTCATGACTTTTATTTTGTATGGCGTGCTTCCGCTGCTGCTTGTGCTTTATTTATTGGGGACACCGGCCCGCTGGCGAGCCCTCAAGATGCGGGATAAAGCCGGCGCAGCCCTCCCTGTAGCCAAAGACGCAGAGGTCGCCATACCGACGGCCGCATCAAGCCCGCCAGATGCAGGCGGCCATGCGACCGGTACCGAGCCCGCCGCCAGCGTCGCGCCGATGCGAAAAGAACCTTGAGGGTTGGCTGACCGTACACCACGGCGCGCTACCGTCATTGCCAAACAACTGATGGATCCCGAGCGCGCGCAATTTCAGGCGCGCCAGACCCGGTAGGTCGCAGTCATATTTGCCCGAACCAGCATTCGCAGTCAGCGCCGGGATCCTGGTTGCGGCAGTCATCAGACTCGCAGAGTCAAAAACCCCAGCGCTGCGCGGCGCAAACAAGGCACCGGCCGCTGGATTAGCCGCTTCAAATGCCGTCTTGACCTCGGCGCCGACCTCAAAGGCCGATGGTCCGATGCAGGGCCCGAGCCAGGCGATGGTTCGGTTAGCCACCTCGTCGGGTCTCGAACCGACCAATGCTGCAAACCGCAGAAAAACCGCCTCCAGAACGCCGCCAGAGGTCCCAAACTCCGCGTCAGAGCCCTGGCCCGCACTACCGATACCAGCGAGCCCGCGCCAACCAGCATGTGCAGCCGCAACCACCGGCGCATCCAGATGCGCGAACAAGACCGGCAGGCAATCGGCCACCATGATGGTGCAAGCCAGACCAGGTTGACGGGTGACGCTTGCGTCGGCGACATGGCCCTGCTCAGTGTCCTGACAAAGCTCGAGAACCCCCCGGCCATGAACTTGCTGTAAAAAAACCGGCCGACAACCCATCGCAAGCTCCAGCGCATCGCGGTTCGCTGCAACCAGGCTAGCGCGATCACCCACGTGATCGCCCAGATTCATGCTGTCGTAAGGAGCCCGCGACATACCACCCGAGCGGCTGGTGAACACCGCCCGAACGCCAGCCGGTGCCGGCCACTCGGGAATCAGCCAGTCGGGATGCAAATCGGCAGGCAAGCCTGACTTACTCGCTGTCCGGACAAGCCGAGGGCTGGGCCCGCTCAAACGCTGGCAGCGCCATGCAAGCCTCATAAGCCGCCATGGTGCGCGGCAGACCGTCGAAGCTCACCTCGAAACGACTGGCATTGAAGATTTGCGGCACCAGACAGCAATCGGCCAGACCAGGCGTCTGGCCGTAGCAATAGCGGGAGGCCGGAAGTTGCGCCAACTGGCGTTCGAAGGCCTCAAGACCCTCGCGGCACCAGTGCCGGTACCAGGCATTCTTGGCTCCTTCATCCACCTTGAGTTCGCGCACCAGGTACTTGAGCACGCGCAGGTTGTTGATCGGATGAATGTCGCACGCGATGGACTGCGCCAAAGCGCGTACTTTGGCGCGTCCCAAGGCATCCCGAGGCAACAAGGGCGGCTCGGGCCGCGTCTCGTCGAGGTACTCGATGATCGCCATGGATTGCGACAAGCGCTCGTGATCCGTCTCCAGCAAAGGCACCAGCGTGTCGGCAGAAATCTCCGCGAAAGGCGGCTTTTTATGATCGCCCCGGGCGATATGCACCGGAACGTAATCGTAGTCCATGCCCTTGAGGTTCAGGGCGATGCGAACCCTGAAAGACGCCGAGGAGCGAAAGTAGTTGTGCAGTTTCATCAGGAAAGCATACCGCAGCCTCAAGCCGGTTCGGGGCGACTCGCGCCCAGCGGCGGTCAATAGTCCTTGTGACCGCTGGCCAGGCTTTCGAACTTGGTAATCCGGTTGACGAAGGCCAGTTTGACCGTGCCTGTCGGGCCATTACGCTGCTTGCTGATGATGACCTCGGCGACGCCCGGTTCCTTGCAGGCTTCCTTGGTGTAGTACTCATCCCGGTAGATGAACATGATCACGTCCGCGTCCTGCTCAATGGCGCCCGACTCGCGCAAGTCACTCATCATCGGGCGCTTGTCGGTGCGTGCCTCGACGGCCCGACTGAGCTGCGACAAGGCGATCACGGGGCACTGCAACTCCTTGGCAAGCATCTTCAGGCCGCGTGAAATCTCGCCAACGGCTGTGGCGCGATTCTCGTCATTCATGCTGGTCGAAACGCTCATGAGCTGCAAGTAGTCAACGACGATCAGGCCCAACTTGCCACATTTGCGGGCCAGTCGCCTGGCGTTAGCGCGCAGTTCGCTGACGGTCAGGCCCGGGGTCTCGTCAATATGCAAGGAGATATCGCGCAGCTTTTCAATCGTTTCCGTCAATCGGGGCCACTCTTCGTCGGTAAGTTTGCCGGTGCGCAAGTGGCTCTGGTCAATGCGCCCTATGGAACCCACGATACGCACCGCCAGCTGCGATGCCCCCATCTCCATGGAGAACACCGCCACGGGCAAGCCTTCATTGAGCGCGACGTGCTCGGCGATATTGATGGCCAGCGCGGTCTTTCCCATCGAAGGCCGGGCCGCCAGAATGATCAGGTCACCGGCCTGAAATCCCGAGGTCTGCCGATCCAGGTCATAAAAACCGGTTGGCACGCCAGTGATGTCGTTCGGGTTTTGCGACATTTCCTCCACGCGGTCCAGCAGTTGCACCACCAGCGTGTCCATGCTGTGAAAACCCTCCTTCATGCGCGAGCCCTGCTCGCCAATCTTGAAGATTTTCTGCTCGGCCTCGTCAAGAATCGCTGACACCGCCTTGCCCTGGGGATTGAAGGCGTTGGTGGCGATCTCGTCGCTGGCCTTGACCAGTTTTCGCAAGATCGACCGTTCGCGAACGATCTCTGCGTAGCGACGCACATTGGCCGCGCTTGGCACGTACTGCGCCAGCGAGTTGAGATAGCCCAGACCCCCCACCTCATCGGCCTTGCCCTGGCTTTGCAGGTGTTCAAAAACCGTGATCACGTCGGCCGGTTTGCTGGCGTTGATCAGGGCGCCCACGGACGCATAGATGAGCTTGTGTTCGTAGCGATAGAAGTCCTCGTCGACCAGCAGGTCGCCCACACGGTCCCAGGCGCTGTTGTCGAGCAAGAGTCCGCCAAGAACGCTGGACTCGCCCTCGATGGAATGGGGCGGAATACGCAGCTGGGAAATTTGCCGGTCAGGGCTGTAGCCAGCGTCATCGAAGTTGGAAGGTAGGGCAGACATGAAATTCCTGAAAACGTCGCAATACTAAAGCCAGAGTCGCTAAACGCCTTGGGACAAGTCTGTGCACAAGCAGTGAACTGCGCTGTAAATGCGGTGCAGATCATCGCCCGGCCCCGCCCCGCGCGGGCCTTCGTGAAGAATTTTCTTTGAAAACCCCCTAAGCCAGCCCTTCGAATACTGCCGGTCATCCTCAGGACGGTGGCGCCCGGGCAGCGCCGCGGTCAGCGCCCGGGGCGGGACCGCAGCCAGCCCAGCCCGGCGCTGGTGCCACCGGGCTGACCACCCTTGAGCGGCCGGTACTCGCAACCGACCCAGCCGTCCCAGCCACAGGCCGAAGACACCTCGTCGATCACCTTGAAAAGATAGTCGTAATTCAGCTCGCCGATGTCGGGCTCATGCCGTTCCGGCACACCGGCAATCTGAAAGTGCCCGACCTGGCCGCTTGGCAGGTACTTGCGAATTTTCATGGCCACATCGCCTTCCACGATCTGGCAGTGGTACAGATCCATCTGCACCTTGAGGTTGGACGCGCCGACCTCAGCCACGACCGCGTGGGCCTGGTCTTGCCGATTCAGAAAAAAGCCCGGCACATCGCGGGTGTTGATGGGCTCAATCAGCACGTCACGCCCCCGCGCCGCAGCCTGCGCTGCCGCCCAGCGCAAATTTTCGACATACAAAGGCATCAATGCTTCGCGCGTCTGCCCTTGCGGCACCAGACCCGCCATCAAGTGAATGCGCGGGCAATCCAGCACGTCCGCATAGTCGAGCGCCATCTGCAGGCCCACCCGAAACTCGGCCTCGCGCCCGACCACCGCGGCCGTACCCCGAACGCCCGCCTTGTCCCAGGCTTCGGCAATGGTGGCGGCGTTGGTGCCGCCTGGCGGCGCATTGAAGAGCACCTGCTTCAAGTCATTGCCTTTCAGGCGCGCAGCGAGTTCTTGCGGGCTGAAGGCATAGGGAAACAAGTATTCGACAGCCTTGAAACCATCTTGCGCGGCCGCTTCGAAGCGGTCGAGAAACGGCAGCTCTGGGTACATCATGGAAAGATTGGCAGCAAATTGGGGCATGGTTGAGACGGCCTTCAGCCGCGTTGGAGGGTCAATGAATGATTGGGAG
>CAJAOB010000077.1 GCA_903941205.1 uncultured Burkholderiales bacterium
ATTCTGGAGCCGCTGGCCGTCATTACCGAGCGCACCGGCGGCGTGCCGATCCACACCACAGGCTACTGCCTGGGCGGCACTTTGCTGGCGATGGCGGCGGCCACGCTGGCCCGCCCCGAAGAAGCACTGAACGCACCGATTGCGCCGCTGGCTTCGATGAGCCTGCTGGCGGCGCAGCTCGATTTTCGGGATGCCGGGGAAATGGGCGTGCTGCTCGACGAAGCGCAAGTCGCGTTGCTCGAAGACATCATGGCCGAGCGCGGCTACCTGACGGGCCAGCAGATGGCCGGGTCCTTCCAGTTTTTGCGCGCGCGTGACCTGATCTGGTCTGCACGCATGCGCGAATACCTGCTTGGTGAGCCCGATGTGGCCAACGACCTGATGACCTGGAACGCCGACGTCACGCGCATGCCGGCGGTCATGCACAGCAACTACCTGCACAGCCTGTACCTGCATAACGATCTGGCCGAAGGCCGCTACGACGTGGCGGGCGAGCCGGTGTCACTGACCGACCTGCGGCTGCCGGTCTTCACCGTAGGAACTCTCAAGGATCACGTCACGCCCTGGCGCTCGGCCTACAAGGTCAAACGCCTGGTGCGTTCGGACGTGACCTTTGTGCTGACCAGCGGCGGACATAACGCCGGCGTGGTGTCAGAGCCCGGCCACGAGGGGCGCGACTACCAGCTCATGCTGACCCGCGCCTCGGACCAGCGCCTCTCGCCCGACGCCTGGGCGCGGCGGGCGCCGCATTTCAAGGGCTCCTGGTGGCCGGCCTGGCATGACTGGCTGGTGTCGCACAGCAGCGGCACGGTGGCCGCACGCAAAGTCCTTGGTGCCGAATCCTTGTGTGCCGCGCCGGGCAGCTATGTGCTGGTGCGCTACCTGGATTAGGCAGGCCGCAGGCTCGGGCCAGCGGCCCGGGCAAGGATCACTGAGCCTTGATGCCTGCGGTCTTGATCACGCGGGTCCAGGTGTCCAGCTCACTTTTCACAGAGGCCGCGTAAGGCTTGGAGCCCTGCTCGGGAATGACAAAGCCGTTGGACGCCATGCGCTGCTTGATGGCATCGGACTTCATGGCCTGGGCCACGGCGGCTTCGAGCTTGTCAACGATGGGTTGCGGCGTTCCCTTGAGTGCTGAAATACCCGACCATGAAAGCGCTTCAAAGCCCTTGTAGCCCGACTCGGCAATTGTCGGCACGTCCGGGTACAGCGCATTGCGCTGGGCGCTGGAGACTGCCAACGCCCGCAGCTTGCCGGCCTTGACATGTGGCAAGGCGACATCCTGGTTGATGAACATCAGGGGAATGGTGCCGCCCAGAATGTCCGTCATCATGGGGCCGCCCCCACGGTAGGGAATGCCGGTCATGAAGATGCCGGTGGTCTGCTTGAACAACTCCATCGCCATATGGCCCGAGGCAGCATGCGTGAAGCCGTAGTCCAGCTTGCCGGGGTTGGCCTTGGCGTAGTCCACCAACTCCTTGAGGGTCTTGAAGGGGGTCGAGGGCGTCACCACCAGCACGTTAGGGCCCGAATGCACCTGCGAGAGGTGGATGAAGTCGGTGACCGAGTTGTACTTGATGTTGGGGTCCAGGCCATGGGCGACGGCGCTTTGGCCGACGCCGGTCTGGATCAGCGTGTAGCCGTCAGCGGGCATTTTGGTCGCACGCTCGGTGCCAATCACGCCACCCGCACCGCCAATGTTCTCAACGACAAAAGGCTGCTTGAGGATCTTGGTGAGCTCGTCGGCCAGCATGCGGCCCATGATGTCGCTGGTGCCGCCGGGGGGAAACGGCACGATGATCTTGACCGGTTTGCTCGGGTAGTCTGACTGGGCCAGTGCGGCGCCGCCACAGGCGATGCCAGCAAAGGCCACACAGGCCAGCTTGATGAGGGTGAGTCGTTTGGATGTCATGAAGTTGTCTCCTGATCGAGTTATGAAATTGCTGAAACGGAACCGCGGCCATGGGCCGCGCGGGGTCTTCTGAAGATTCTGGTTTGGGCCAGGCGGCCTGCAAGCCTCAGCGGCCCCTGGCCTGGCGCCAGACCAGGAAATCGTCCTTGGACTGTTGCTGGGTGGGAGGATACAGGCCAATGGTCGGGCGACCTTTCAAGACTTCTTCGGTGACAAAGTCTTCAAAGGCCGTCATCTCGACGGCTTCGTCGGCCACGTCATCGGCCAGGTGCGCCGGGATCACGAACACGCCCTCCTTGTCGCCCACGATCACGTCGCCCGGGAACACCGCCACATCGCCGCAACCAATCGGCACGTTGATGTCCAGCGCCTGATGCAGCGTGAGGTTGGTCGGCGCCGAAGGACGCTGGTGATAGGTCGGAAACGCCAAGGCCGCAATTTCAGGCGAATCGCGAAAGCCGCCGTCGGTGACCGCACCGGCCACGCCGCGCACCATCAGGCGCGAGATCAGGATCGAGCCGGCCGAGGCAGCGCGCGCGTCCTTGCGGCTGTCAAACACCATCACGGCGCCGGCCGGGCATTGCTCGATGGCCACGCGCTGCGGATGCTTGGGGTCCTGAAACACGGTCATCGGGTTGAGGTCTTCGCGCGCCGGAATGTAGCGCAGCGTGAAAGCCTCGCCCACCATATTAGGCAAGCTCGGGTTGAGCGGATGCACGTTCTGGATGAACTGGTTGCGCAGGCCACGCTTGAAGAGCGCGCTGCACAAGGTGGCGGTGCTGACGGTTTTGAGTTTGTCACGGGTGCTGGAGCTGAGGGGCATGGCTTTGATCGCAGTGAGAAAGTGGCTTGAAGAGGTTTCACGCAGCGCCGGAGCGCTTCAGAAGATATCCGGCTCGCCCACGGGCGCGCCAAACGAGGTTTCAAGAAAGTCAAAATCGCAGCCTTCGTCGGCCTGCTTGATGTGGCGGCTGAACATCCAGCCGTAGCCCCGCTCAAAGCGCTTGGGCAGCGGCTTCCAGGCAGCGCGCCTGAGCGCCAGCTCTTCGTCGCTGACTTCCAGATGCAGCGTGCGACCGGGCACATCCAGCGTGATCAGGTCGCCGGTCTTGATCAGGGCCAGGTTGCCGCCTATGTAGGCTTCAGGCGACACATGCAAGATGCAGGCGCCGTAGCTGGTGCCGCTCATGCGCGCGTCCGAGATGCGCACCATGTCCTTGACGCCCTGCTTGACCAGCTTGAGCGGGATCGGCAGCATGCCCCATTCAGGCATGCCGGGGCCGCCCTGCGGACCGGCATTGCGCAGCACCAGCACATGGTCGGCGGTGACGTCGAGGTCTTCATCATCAACCGCTTTTTTCATGCTCGGGTAATCGTCAAAGACCAGCGCCGGGCCGGTGTGCCGCAAGAGCTTGGGCGCGCAGGCGCTGGGTTTGATGACACAGCCCTTGGGGGCCAGATTGCCCCTGAGAACAGCCAGCGCGCCTTCGGCGTAGATCGGGTTCGACAGCGGCCGGATCACGTCCTCGTTGTAGACCTGCGCGCCTTCGAGGTTCTCGCCCATCGTCTTGCCGCTGACCGTCATGGCGCTCAGGTCCAGGTGGTCGGTCAGCCGGCTCATCAGGGCGCGCATGCCGCCGGCGTAATAAAAGTCTTCCATCAGGTACTTGTCGCCACTGGGCCGGATGTTGGCGATCACCGGCACCTTGCGGCTGGCGGCGTCAAAGTCGTCCAGGCCGATGGCGCAATGCTCGCCGGCACGCCTGGACATGGCCACCAGGTGAATGATGGCGTTGGTCGAGCAGCCCATGGCCATGGCCACGGTGATGGCGTTTTGAAACGACGCGCGGGTGAGCATTCTGGCCGGGGTCAGGTCTTCCCAGACCATCTCGACCACGCGGCGGCCGCAATCGGCGGCCATGCGGATATGGTTCGAGTCCACCGCCGGAATCGACGAAGCGCCCGGCAAGGTGAAGCCGCAGGCCTCGGCAATGCCGGTCATGGTGCTGGCCGTGCCCATGGTCATACAGTGACCGTGGCTGCGCGCAATGCCGCCCTCCACTTCAATCCATTGGGTGTCCGTGATCTTGCCGGCGCGCCGCTCGTCCCAGTACTTCCAGGTGTCCGAGCCCGACCCCAGCACCTGGCCCTTCCAGTTGCCGCTGAGCATGGGAC
>CAJAOB010000078.1 GCA_903941205.1 uncultured Burkholderiales bacterium
CTGTGGCGCTGCAGCGGGACACACGCATTGGCACTTACCGGGTTGAGGTGGTGAACCATGAATCGATCCACGCCCACGATGCCTATGCCGTGATTGAGCGGCAACGCTAGCTGGCGCCCGCTCAGGCTCAGTGCAGGGCCAGTGCACGCGCTTGCTCAAAGCTTTTTCAGCCCCTGACCCCATTTTTTTCACGGGTAAGTCCCATTGCCTTTGCGAGGGCGTCTCTTAGAATGTGCCGGTTTTCAACAACTCAGGAGTCTTTCGATGGATCGTCGTTCGATTATTAAAAACGCTGGTATTGCTGGTGTTTTGGCCGCTGGCGCCGCACCCGCCGTACAGGCTCAGACTGCCAACATTCGCTGGCGCCTGGCTTCCAGCTTTCCCAAAGCGCTGGACACAATTTACGGTGCCGCCGAAACCTTCGCGAAAAAGGTCGGCGAGATGTCCGGTGGCAAGTTCACCATCACGGTCCATGCCGCTGGCGAACTGATGCCCGCTTTTGGCGTTGTCGACGGTGTGCAGAACGGCACCGTTGAAATGGCCCACACTGCGCCTTACTACTTCTTCGGCAAGGACGAGACTTTCGCCCTCGGCTGCGCCATTCCCTTTGGCCTGAACAGCCGCCAGATGACAGCCTGGATGTACCAGGGCAACGGCGGCAAACTGATGCGCGAGTTCTACGCCAAATACAACATCGTCAACTTCCCATGCGGCAACACGGGCGCTCAAATGGGCGGCTGGTACCGCAAGGAAATCAAGTCGGTCAAGGACATCAAAGGCCTGAAATTCCGCGTCGGCGGTTTCGCTGGCAAGGTCATTGAGCGCATGGGCGGCGTGCCGCAAAACATCCCTGGCGGCGAGATTTACACCGCGCTGGAAAAAGGCACCATCGATGCAGCCGAGTGGGTCGGTCCTTATGACGACCTGAAGCTGGGTTTCAACAAGGTCGCTCCTTTCTATTACTACCCCGGCTGGTGGGAAGGTGGTCCTCAACTCGACGTCTTCATCAATAACAAGGCCTTCGAGGGCCTGTCGGCAGAGAACAAGGCCATCGTGGAAGCCGCCGCCGCTTTTGCGCACGTTGAAATGCAGGCCAAGTACGACGCGCGCAACCCGGCTGCCTTGAAGACCTTGGTGGGTCAAAAAGCCAAAGTACTGCCTTTCCCCAAAGACGTGATGGAACTGGCCTACAAGGAGTCCATGAAACTGTACGCCGAGATCAACGGCAAGAACCCGAACTGGAAAAAGGTTTACGACGACTACTCTGATTTCCGCAAAGAGCAAAACCTCTGGTTCCGCTTTACGGAAGCACGCTTTGACGGCTTCATGCAGGCACAAAAGCTGTAATCAGGCGCTCACCGCCTCCCAAGTAAAAACCCCGCTACAGCGGGGTTTTTTTATGGTGCGCCCGGCACGGGCGCACTCTTGGAGGTGCAAGTCCTCCCGTAAGTTGATCACAGCGAACGAAGCGAAGCGCAACTGCATGAGGGTGACCGAGTGTGGGAAGGAAGCGTGAAGCGAAACTGCGAGCCGATGAACAAGAACTGCATAGAAGGCGCTGCCAAGCAGGGCGAGCGGGCCATTTACCGCGAAGCTCTCGTGATCAAGGCAAAGCGGCGTAGATGCGGCGGTTGTGCAGTGAAGGAGTGCGCTCTTACCCGGGGAGATCTCGCCTTGTTTCTGAAAGGAAGACGGCACTGCCGGAGCGAGAAGTCAGCAGAGGTCGTAGTAGCTGCAAGCCGGGGCCGCTGAGGCCACAAGGCAAGAGCGAAGGACCGAACGAGAGTGAGTAACCGAGGACATGCAAAGCCACAAGGTCATGCGTCAGATGCCGGAGCGATCCGGGCGGGCAGGAAGGCGGCACGGTGAAGCCGGGCCAGACACTGCCAGCGACGAAACCCGAGGTACGTTGCATGAACACCCGGATACAGGGTCGGCAAAGCAGCAGGCAGGCACAGGTGGCCTGCTGGAGGCGGCGCTGACGAGACAGAACCTGCAGGCGGCATGGAAGCGGGTCAAGGCCAACAACGGCGCAGCCGGGGTGGACGGGCTC
>CAJAOB010000079.1 GCA_903941205.1 uncultured Burkholderiales bacterium
GTCGATCATGATGGGCACGCGGGCGATGTCGGGCTCGCTGGCGATCAGGTTCAAAAACCGGACCATGGCGGCCTGGCTGTCGAGCATGGCCTCGTCCATGTTGATGTCGATGATCTGCGCGCCGTTTTCCACCTGCTGCCGGGCGACAGCCAGCGCCTGCTCGTAGTCGCCGTTCAGGATCATGCGGGCAAAGGCCTTGGAGCCGGTGACGTTGGTGCGCTCGCCGATGTTGACGAACAAATTACCCGTGCCAATGCTGACCGGCTCGAGGCCGGAGAGTTTCATGTGGGGAACAGCAGGAAAGGAAGAAGAAGACACGGGCTCACCTTGGGTCAAAGGTGAGCGTCGTTGCAGGAAGTCGTTTCCCAAGCCTGACTTCGCGCGGGGCGAAGCTGCAACGCTCCTTGGGAGGCGCTGATTTTAAGGCTTGGCGCAGCCGCGCTCATCCGGTGGGGCATACGGGGCGATCGGCTGCGCGGTGGTTTGCGGATTTTCTTGCCGGCCACTCTTGCTAAGACGGGCTGCAGGCGCGTGTTTTGAAGCGCCCGAAGGCGCGGGCTGGGCGCGCAGGGCAAGTGCTTCAAAAAGGAGGCTGAACACGCCAGAAGGGCCTTTATCGGGCAGCGCTCGCGGTTCAAAGCCGGGCCGGCTGAGGCCATCCAAGCCCGCACCCGGTAGCGCAACGATGCACAAAATAGAGATTACGATGAACTGACCAAAGCGATTTGCCGCTTTGCGATGGATAAAAAGTAAGCATGCCTAACCGCCAGCCACGTGACGTGCAACAAGAACCAGGCCCCCCTACGGCCGCCCGCCCGCCGGCATCCGCCCCTGTGCCGCTACACCGGCAAGCGCAATTGACCAGGCTGTTCAGCGAAGGGCGCTTTGCCGAACTGGAGTTGCAGGTCAGCGCGCTGCTCAAGGACCATCCCGACAACGGGTTTTTATGGAAAGGCCTGGGTATTGCCCTGGCGGTTCAAGGCAAGGACGGCCTGACCGCCTTGCAAAACGCAGCGCTTTATTCCCCGCGAGACGCCGAGGTTTACAGCAACATGGGCCAGGCCTTGAAGGACCTCGGCCGGCTCGCAGATGCAATGGCCAGTTGCCGGCAGGCGCTGGCGCTCAAACCTGATTTTTCGGACGCTCACAACAATCTACTGCTCTACAGCAACTACCTGCCCGACCATCCCGGCGAGCAAGCCATGGCCGATGCCCGGCGTTTTGGCGAGCTGGTCGCGGCCAAGGCCAAACCTTATGTGCGATGGCTCAACCGACCCGACCCGGGGCGGGCGCTGCGCGTGGGCTTCGTCTCTGGCGACTTGCGCGAGCATGCGGTCGCTCATTTTTTGCAAGGCCTTGTGAAAGCGCTGGCCGACGGTGCGCGCGGGCGCCTTGAGCTGCTGGCTTATTCAAACCATGTCAGCTCCGACGCCACCACCGCAGCGCTCAAGGCTTGCTTTGGGCGCTGGTGTTTGACCGTCGGGTTGTCTGATGCGCAGCTGGCTGAGCAGATTCACCGCGATGGCGTGGACATCCTGATTGACTTGTCGGGCCATACCGCGCACAACCGCCTGCCCGTCTTTGCTTTCAAGCCCGCGCCGGTGCAGGTGTCGTGGCTGGGCTATTTCGCCACCAC
>CAJAOB010000080.1 GCA_903941205.1 uncultured Burkholderiales bacterium
CGATGCCGGTGCAGTTGCTGGTGCGCCTGGGCGGCGTCTGGCATGAGCGCGGCGTGGTGCTGCACGATGGCCGGCTCGCCTGGGCCGACCGCCCGACCGCGTTGCGGCCAGCGCTGGCCGTTGAGGGCCCGCATGACTACCTGACCGAAATTCATGCGCAAGCCGAAGGCTTTGTGCGCACCCTGGCCGACCGGCTTTCGGCGGGTGCAATTTTCCTGATCGACTATGGATTTCCCGAGCACGAGTACTACCACCCGCAGCGCAGCATGGGCACCCTGATGTGCCACCGCGGCCATGTGGCCGATGCCGATCCGCTGGCGCAGCCGGGGCTCAAGGACATCACCGCGCATGTCAACTTCACGGGCGTTGCGCTGGCTGGGCAAGAGGCGGGTTTGCAGGTGCTGGGCTACACCGGGCAGGGCCGGTTCTTGATCAACTGCGGCCTGCTTGAGGGCATGGCCGATGCGCCGCTGGCCGAGCGCGTGATGCTGCAAAAACTGGTCAACGAGCATGAAATGGGCGAGCTGTTCAAGGTGATCGGCTTTGCCGCCAACCCAGCGCAGCAGCCTTATGACGGCTGGCAGGCGCTTGGCTTTGCGCAGGGCGACCGCTCGCACACGCTGTGACGACCCGATTGAACGCTCCCCGCAAAGGCACCCCATGATCCGCTGGATGATCGTCATTTTTCTGACGCTGGTGTTCATCAGTGCGCTCACGCCCTGGCTGCACAAGCTGGGCTTTGGCAAACTTCCGGGCGATTTGCGCTTTCGGCTTTTCGGGCGCGACTGGTTCATTCCGCTGACGACGACGATTTTCCTGAGCTTTGTCGCCAGCCTGGTGTCGCAGTTCTTTTGAGGGCCGGGGCAGCGGCACAAGACACGAACAAGACACGAACAAGACACGACCGAGGCACGAAACCGGCGGCGTACCTGCCGCGTAACCGCTGGCGGGCCTGGCAGTTAGCATACGAATTCACTCACCGAGGCGATTCATGAACAGCATTGCACGCACACAAACCATCGAAAGAGTCGAGCGCCCCTGGGGCTGGTACGAAACCGTCTCTGAAGCTCCGGGCAACAAGGTCAAGCGCATCCGGGTGCATCCGGGCCAGCAACTGAGCTTGCAAAAGCACCATCAACGCGCCGAGCATTGGGTCGTGGTGCTGGGCACGGCGCGTATCACGCTGGACGAGCGGCAGTTTGACCTGCACGTCGGCCAGGCCTGCGACATCGCGGTCGGCCAGGTGCACCGGCTTGCCAACCTGGGCTCCGAGCCGGTGGAAATCGTGGAAGTGCAGTTTGGCGCCTACCTGGGCGAAGACGACATTGTGCGGCTTGAGGACAACTATGGCCGGGTTTGAAGCCACCGTGATGCCAGCCCTGCCGACCATTCGGCTGCCGGCGGGCGCCGCGCCCGTGGCCTGCGTCGACGTGGGTGGCACCAAGGTCGCGGTCTGTGTGGCAGACGAGCGCGGCATTGTGGGCCGCCTGACCGAGCCTACAGCCAAGGAAGGCGCGCCGGACGCGCTGGGTCAGCAAGTGCTGCGCATGATCGGCCTGAGCTGCGCGGCCGCCGGCTTGTCGCCCGCGCAAATCGCGGCGGTCGGGGTGTCGTCCTGCGGGCCTTTTGTCTTGAATCAGGGCTTGGTTGAGCTGGCCGCGCCAAACATCTGCGGCGGGCTGGCCGGTGCGGGCCGCGGCCTGCCCAACCGCTGGACCAGCGCCCTGCTTGAAGCGCCCTTGCGCGCGGCTTTTTCAGACGTGCGGGTTTGCAATGACGGCATTGGCGCGCTGCAGGCCGAGCGCCGCTGGGGCGCGCTGCAGGGCTTTGAGCACTGCGCCTACGTCACCTGGAGCACCGGCATCGGCATGGGCTTGTGCGTGGATGGCCGCGTGCTGCGCGGCAAAAACGCCAACGCCGGCCACGCCGGCCACATGTTTTCCAGCGACAACCTGGACGCGCTGTGCGGCTGCGGCAATGTCGGCGACGTCGAGGGTCTGGTGGGCGGCAACGCCATTGCGCGGCGCTTTGGCGCCCAGGGTTACGCCGATGCGGCCGCGCTGCTGGGCGCGGCGCGCCAGGACGACGCGCGGGCGCTGGCGCTGGTCGACGAGCTTTGCCGGGTGATGGGTCGCACGCTCTACAACCTGGTTGTCACGCTCGATTTGCAGGCCATCAGCCTGGGCGGCAGCGTGTTCTGGCATCACCGCGACTTCTTGCTGCCGCGTCTGGCCATGCAGGTTCAAGGCCACTTGCCCGCCCTGACCGACGGCGTGCAACTCATGCCAGCCGGCCTTCAAGACAAGGTCGGCGACTATGCCGCGCTCGCGCTGGTGATCTGAGTTGCCCTCAAGCCTTTGAGGCCTGACCGGGCGCTGCCGGCTTGTCGCTGCGGTTTTGTTACCGTGGTTTTGTTGCCGGGGCTTTGTCGCCGGGCCCTTGCCGACGAAGCCTCGACGACCTGGCCTCAGTGAAGGTTGTCCAGCGCTGCCAGAAAGCGTTCATGCCACCAGTGGACGTCTTGCTCCCGGATCCGCCCCAGCAGTTTCTGGTGCCGCTGCTGACGCTCGGCCAGCGGCATGCGCAGGGCTGTCTCGATGTTGTCGGCCATGCCGTGAACATCGTAGGGATTGACCAGCAGGGCCTCCTTGAGCTGCGCCGCGGCACCTGCAAAGCGCGACAGCACCAGCACGCCCGGGTCGGCCGGATCTTGCGCCGCAATGAACTCCTTGGCGACCAGGTTCATGCCGTCGCGCAGCGGCGTGACCAGCGCCACCCGCGCCGCGCGGTACAGCCCCGGCAAACGCTTGCGCGCCACGCTGCGATGCATGTAGCGCACCGGCATCCAGTCCAGCTCGCCGTAGTCGCCGTTGATCGAGCCGCACAGGCTCTCGAGTTCTTGCAACAGCCCGTTGTAGCTGCCCAGCACCTCGCGGCTCGGCGAGGCAATCTGCACCAGGGTTGTCTTGCCCAGGTTCTCGGGGTAGCGCAGCAGCAGTTGCCGAAAAGCCTTGATCCGCTGCGGCAGGCCTTTGGAGTAGTCCAGGCGTTCGACGCCCAGCAGCAGGTTTCGGCGCGCATAGCCCTGGCGCATGCGCTCGTACATGTCGCGCGCCTCGCGCCCATGCGTCAGGCTGGCGAATTCATCCACGTCGATGCCGATCGGAAAAGCGCCCGCATGCAAGTGTCGCCCGTAGGCTTTCAGGCAGCCCGGCGCCGGGTTTTCAGCGCCGGCTTCGGCCATGGCGTAGCGAAAGAAGTGCAGCAAGTCCGCTTCGGTCTGAAAGCCCACCAGGTCGTAGTCAAAAAAGCATTTCATCAGCCAGGCGTGCTGCGGAATGGCCGCAAAAATCAGCTGCGGCGGCATCGGGATGTGCAAGAAAAAGCCGATGCGGTTCTGGCAACCCAGCGCCCGCAGCTCGGCGGCCAGCGGGATCAAGTGGTAGTCATGAACCCAGATGATGTCGCCGGGCCGCAGCAGCGTTTTGAGCTGGCGCGCAAACAGCTGGTTGACCCGGCGGTAGCCGCCGATATAGCCAGCTTCGAAATGCGCCAGGTCAAGCCGGTAATGAAATACCGGCCACAACACGCCGTTGCTAAAACCCAGGTAGTAACTGTCATGGTCTTGCCGCGACAGGTCCATGGCCGCGAGCGTCACCTTGCCAGCCTGCTGAATATGCAGCGCGCCGTCACTGGAGGTGCTGCCCTCGATTACATTGCCGCTCCAGCCAAACCACAGGCCCCCGGTACGATTGAGCGCATCGGCCAAGGCCACAGCCAAGCCACCCGCAGAGGCCTTGCGCGGGTCGGCCAGTCGGTTGGAAACGACAACCAGCCGCCCCATCAGACAAAGCCCGTTTCAAGCGTCAGCACCTGTCGCGCCCCCACCCCAGCCCTCCCCCAGAGGGGGAGGGAGCAAGAAAACCTCATCGCCCCAAAGGCATCTCCTACTCAAGGGCACCTCCCACTCAAGGGCACCTCCTACTTAAGGGCATCTCCTACTTTTACTTATCCCCTCCACCCCTGGGCCCGGCCCCTCACCAGTTCGGCTTGCGTTTGTCGATGAAGGCTTGTACGCCTTCGAGGGCGCTGGCGTCCATCATGTTGCAGGCCATGGTCTGGGCGGCGTCGTCGTAGGCGGCGGCCATGCCGGTTTCGAGCTGGCGATAAAACAGGGCTTTGCCCATCGATAAGGCCAGGCGAGGTTTGCCGAGGATGCGATCGACCAGGGCTTGCACTTCGGCATCGAGTTGATCGGCCGGGGCCACCCGGTTGATCAGCCCCAGGTCCTGGGCCCGCTCGGCACTGATGAAGTCGCCGGTGGCCAGCATTTCAAAGGCGGCCTTGCGCGGCAGATTGCGTGACAGGGCCACGCTGGGGGTGGCGCAAAACAGGCCCAGGTTGACACCGCTGACCGCAAAGCGGGCGCTGGGCGCGGCCACTGCGAGATCGCACTGGGCCACCAGCTGGCAGCCGGCGGCGGTGGCCACGCCCTGAACTTTGGCGATCACCGGCACAGGCAACTTTTGCAGGCTCATCATCATGCGGCCGCACTGGGCAAACAGGCGCTGGTAGTAGTCCAGGCTGGGTTCGGCGCGCATCTGCCGCAGATCGTGTCCGGCGCAGAAGGCCTTGCCCGCAGCGGCGATTACAAGCACTCTCAAATCGGTCTCTTGCGCGAGCTTGTCGAGCTCGGCTTGCAGGGCTTCGAGCAGTTCCTCGCTCAGCGCGTTGAAGGCCTCGGGCCTGTTCAGGGTGAGGGTGGTGACGCCACGTCCATCGTCGTGACGCAGCAGCAAGGGGGCGGCGCTCATGGAGGGACTTTCATTCGATGGCATTGTTTGAGCGGGCGCGCTCGCGCAACTGGAACTTCTGGATCTTGCCAGTCGAGGTCTTGGGAATCGCTTCAAAG
>CAJAOB010000081.1 GCA_903941205.1 uncultured Burkholderiales bacterium
CATGGCGATAAGTTTCGTCAACCTTTGAATTCGCTGACCCAGGCGCCGCCTCAGAACCAGCCCCTGACTTCAACACCTTGCGCACCATGGAAATCACCCGGGAAATTTCAAGCAGCAGGCTTGCACACGCGAGGGTCAGGCCTTGGACGGTCGGCACGCGCGCGATGTTGCTTGCTGTGACTGCACCAATCTGGGCCGCCGGCACCGGGATTGCGCAGGGCTCGCCGGGGGCGGTCGCCGACAAGGCATGGTCTGTGTGTGCGGCAACGGCCGACAGCGCCGCCCGACTTGAGTGCTACGACCGGTGGGCGCAGGCGCAAGGTGCGACATCGGGCCGGAGCACTGCGAGCGATACCTCCAGCCAGGCCCCGGCGATCCAGTCCGCGCCACCCGGTCATGTCGCAAGCGCGCATCCTCAAGCCGAGGGCTGCCACGATGAGCGCTACAGCGAACTCTCGCGGTTCTGGGAGCTCGAAGGCGGCAGCAGCTGCGGCACTTTCCGCTTTCGCGGCTACCGGCCACTGTCCTTTGCGCTGGTCGGTTCAAACTGGGTCAACCAGCAGCCCACCTCCGATGCGCCCGGTCACAGTGTGACCGCGCCGGTCAATTACAAGCGGACCGAGACCCGGCTTCAACTCTCGATGCGAACCAAGCTGGCGCAGGGCTTGCTGACCGATTCCGGGGCGGCGTACAAGGACTCCTTCTGGTTCGCCTACTCCCAGCAGTCTTACTGGCAGGTGTTCAGTGCCGATATTTCGCGCCCCTTTCGCACAACCGACCATGAGCCCGAGTTGGTCTACGTTTACCCGAGCAGTGTGAACTTGCCCTTTCAGGGACGCCTGCGCTACAGCGGCCTGGGTCTGGTTCACCAGTCCAACGGCCAAAGCCTGCCCTTGTCACGCAGTTGGAACCGGCTCTATCTGATGGCGGGTGCCGAATGGGGCTCGCGATGGCTGTTGCAGGGTCGGCTCTGGCAGCGCGCTTCCGAGAGCGCTGAAAACGATGACAACCCGGGCATTGAAAACACCATAGGGCGCGCCGAAATCAAGGCAAGCTGGCGACTCAACCCGCAAAACGCCGTCAGCATGACAGCGCGGCACTCCCTGCGGACCGAGGCCAAGGGTTCGACGCGCCTGGAATGGCTGCGCACCCTCAACTCGCCCGACGATGGGGGGCGCAGCAACCTGCGCCTGCACACGCAGATTTTCAGCGGTTATGGCGACAGCCTGCTGGACTACAACCGACAGCGCATCACCTACAGCATGGGGCTGAGCCTGCTCGATTTCTGAGGCGAGCGCGGCTCGACCCTGACGCTGGCACTGACTTTGGCACTGGCGTTGGCCATGTCCGCGTCCCGGCTCCTTTCCCTGACCGGTCGCCGCGAGACTTACGCAACACGGGAAGGACTGGCCGGGCCTTTTCCAGAACCGGACCGCCGACCCTGCACGAGCGCCCTCGAAGCGCAATGCTGCGCTTGATGGTTGACGACAATTACCTGGTCCGACCACGCAGTCGATTCGATCTTCTATTGATCTAGATCTAAGAAGCAGGGGCTGATCGTCCTAGGATGAATCTTAGATACTCAATCACTAACGAAGGGACCGAATTGATCACTTCACAAGAAACAGCAAGCTACCGCCAGCAGCTTCAGGACTTGCGCTCGGCACTGCTGGCCCAGATCGCGGACCAGCGCGGCGGCAGCCGCAGTCGAGCCGAGGTCGCGGCGGAGCATTTCATGCAGACGGAGGATTCGCGGGCGCAAGTTTCCACAGCGCGGGAGCTTGAGTTTGCAATCAACGAGCACGGAACAGCCGAATTGGCAGCGCTTGACGCAGCACTGGGGCGTCTGGATGCGGGCACCTTTGGCCAATGCACAGATTGCGGGGTGTTGCCAAACTATTGGATGAGTCCAGAGACGAATTCAGTCAATCGACTCCCAATGCTCAACATCGAACATTTTGAAACTATC
>CAJAOB010000082.1 GCA_903941205.1 uncultured Burkholderiales bacterium
GCAGCCAAACCTGAGTGCCACGGACATCAAAGAGTATGAGTTTCGAATGCCAATGGACATTGACGAGCAACTAGCTATAGCTACAGCTATCACTGATATTGATTCTTATCTTTCCGCTCTTGAGTTTCGGCAAGCCAAAGTTCATGAAATTAAGCAAGGAATGATGCAAGATTTATTGACTGGTAGGACACGATTGTTATGAATGATTTGAGTTCTATTTTGGGCTATTTCGTTCAATCAATATTTAACTCCTGGGCTTTCGTAGTCGGAGTTACTGCCGAAATTTGGAGTGCGATTGCCAGCATAGCGAGCGCCTTGATCGCTTTAGGCGCGCTTTTTTACACGCACAAACAGTGGAGAAAAATCAATACCAAGATTGCTATGGTTGCAGACAGCGGCAAGGTCGCTGAGATCCTGCCTGCTTGGTACACCCATCGAATGATGCGTGACTCTTGGTTGTTCGGTCTCTTTACCTGCGATGGGCGAGTAATTCTCATCACCTCGATAGCGGCTGTTTCTGATGATGGTGCGTGGTTAGATGTTGAACTCGCTGATCCCGGCACGGGTGAAAAATTTCAAACGAAGTTTCCCGATTGCATTTTTTCGGTTGATGAGCATAGAACGAGGGCGAGTGTTCGAGTTAACTCCATTGTTTCGGCAGTTGATTTGCAATCCAGCTGATGTGATTGACAAATAAACTTGCAAGAACAACCAACGGCAATACAAGAACACATCCGTATGACCGAATCCGACCTCCTGCAAGCCTTGTCCCGTGGCGAAGACAGCCGCCATCAGTTCAAGCGCGACGCCACCAATGCCGACGGCATGGCGGCCGAGTTGGCGGCTTTCGCCAATAGCGGTGGAGGCACGGTGTTTTTGGGTGTCGCCGATGACGGCAGCATTGCCGGTCTGGATACCGCAGCGGTGCGGCGTTTGAACCAGCTCATCAGCAACGCCGCTAGCCAGCATGTGCGCCCGCCGCTGCACCCGCAAACCCACAACGTGCAAACCGCCCAAGGTTTGGTGTTGGTGGTGTCGGTGCCCGATGGGCTCAACAAACCTTATATGGACCTGCAGGGCCGCGTGTGGGTGAAAAGCGGGGCCGACAAGCGTCATGTGACTGCGCGTGAAGAAATGCAGCGCATGTTCCAGCGCGGTGGGCTGCTTCAGGCCGACCAAGTGCCCGTGCGCAACGCCACTGTGGTCGACATCGACGAGCGGGCCTTTGGCCGCTACTTCGAGCGGCGCTATGGCCAAAGCCTGAGCGCCGCAGGCTTGCCCGTGGTGCAGCTGATGGAAAACCTCAAGCTGGCGCAGGACGGTGTGCCCAACTTGGCTGGGGTGTTGCTGTTTGGCAAGCACCCGCAGCGCTTGCTGCCGGTATGCCAGATGGGCGCGGTGTGGTTTCCGGGAACCCACTTGGGCGACACGCGCTACCTGGACAGCGAAAACATTGACGGACCGCTGGACGAGCAGTTTGAGCGCGGCATGGCTTTCATCAAGCGCAGCCTGCACAAGGTGCAGGCGGGCAGGGGCTTCAACACGCTGGGGCAGCTGGAGCTGCCCGAAGAGGCCTTGGTCGAGCTGCTGGTCAACGCCTTGGTGCACCGTGACTTTTTGGTCAGCGCCACCATTCGGCTGTTTGTGTTCACCGACCGTGTAGAGATCATCAGCCCCGGCCATTTGCCCGACAGCCTCACGCCCGAGCAAATCCGCACCGGCGTGTCCAACCGCCGCAACCAAGTGCTGGCCGAGCACGCGGCGCACATCTTGCCCTACAGAGGCATGGGCACTGGCGTACCTCGGGCGTTGGATGCTTGGCCCAAGATTGACTTGGTGGATGAGCCGGAAATCAACCAGTTTCGGGCGGTGGTTTGGCGGACGGTGGCTTCTACCGAAGCAGCTACCCCCCAAGTGACCCCTCATGTCACCCCCCAAGTCGCCCCCCAAGTTTTGACCATGCTGGCAGCTATGAGTGCGGAGCACGCGCGGCAAGAGCTGATGACCTTGCTTGACTTGAGTGACAGAAAGCACTTTGCCGAGGCATACCTAACACCCGCGCTAAAGGCAGAGTTGGTAGAGATGACCATTCCAGATAAGCCGCAGAGCAGCAAGCAGAAATACCGGCTGACCTCATTGGGCAGGGCCTGCACAGAACAAAAAAATCAGGGAGACGACTGAGTGAGCACAACACTGCGACCCGAGCGGGTCACTCAAAACCGCGTGATCGAGCGCATCACTCGCCCCGCGGCCCAAGCTGGCTTGGGCTACGCCTATTTGGGCGATTGGAGCAAGCGCGAAGGCAACCGCTGCATTGAGTTGGGCTTGCTGCGTGCCAGCCTGCAAAAGCGGGGCTATTCAGACGCGCACATTTCCCAAGCCTTGCACAAGTTGCAAGCGGCCAGTGACGTGACAGGCGTGACCTTGTACCAAGCCAACCTGCGTACTTACCAGTTGCTGCGTTATGGTGTGCCCGTGCAGGTGGCTGCAGGTGCTGCACATGAAACCGTGCACCTGATTGATTGGGCCAACCCGCAGGCCAACGACTTTGGCCTGGCCGAAGAGGTCACGCTCAAGGGTGGGCACGAGCGCCGCCCAGACATCGTGCTGTACATCAACGGCATCGCCGTGGTGGTGCTGGAGCTCAAGCGCGGCTCGGTGGAGGTGGCAGAGGGCATTCGCCAGCTCATCACTAACCAAGAGGCCATCTTTAACCAACGCTTTTTTAGCACGGTGCAGCTCACTCTGGCGGGCAACGACTCGCAGGGCTTGCGCTACGGCACAGCGGGCACGCCCGAGAAGTTTTATGTGGAGTGGAAACACCACGCTGCAAGCGTCTCCGGTAATGCAGGTGAGATGGTGGCTGGCAACTTGTTAGATGAGCCATTGGCACAGCTGTGCGACAAGGTGCGACTGCTGGAGTTGATGCGCAACTTTGTGGTGTTTGACGCAGGCCAAAAGAAAGTGCCGCGATTGCACCAGTACGAGGGTGTGAAGGCTGCGCAAGAGCGCATCAAAAAGCGCGAGGGTGGCGTCATTTGGCACACCCAGGGCAGTGGCAAAAGTATTTTGATGGTGCTGATTGCCAAGTGGTTGCTAGAGCACGACCCCGAAGCTCGCGTATTGGTGGTGACCGACCGTGATGAGTTGGACAAGCAAATTGAAGGCGTGATGAAAAACTCTGGGGTGATTGGTGCTGATGCGCCCTCGCCACGCATCACTAGCCGCCGTGAGTTGGTGGACATGCTGTCGCAGCCTGCGCCAAGGTTGATGTGCGCCTTACTTCACAAGTTCGATGCGGCAGACCTCAAAGGCGACCCGCCACCGGTGAATAGCCGTTTTTATGTGTTTGTAGACGAATGCCACCGCACCCAGGGCGGTGACATGAATAAGCAGATGAAACGCTGGCTGTCAAAGGCCGTGTTTATAGGTTTCACAGGCACGCCGCTGCTGCGAAAAGACAAACAAACCACGCGTGATGTGTTTGGAACCTACATCCACACCTACAAGTTTCACCAAGCGGTGGAAGACAAGGTGGTGCTAGACCTGAAATACGAAGCCCGCACTGTGCCACAGCAGCTGACCAATAAAAAAGCGGTGGACGATTGGTTTGAAACCAAAACCCGTGGGCTGAACAATTACAAAAAGTCGGAGTTGCGCCGCCATTGGGCAACGATGGAAAGCCTGATGAGCGCGGGTGAGCGCAAGGGGCGCATTGTGGCCGACATCATTCACGATTTTGGCGTGAAGCCCCGACTGGACAACGACCGAGGCACGGCTATTTTGGTGGCGGCGTCTATTTACGACGCCTGCCATTATTTGCGCCTCTTCAAGAGCACGAGCTTTGGTGACTACTGCGGCATCATCACCTCGTACGAGCCCAACCACAACGCCATTTCGCGCGAACCGCCCAAGAGCGACGAGCGTTACAAGTTCGACACCTACACCCAGCATGTGCTGGCCAAGGGCCAGACCACCAAGCAGTATGAAGACGAGATGAAGCGACGCTTCATTGAAGAGCCTGCCAACTTGAAGCTGTTAATAGTGGTGAGCAAGCTACTTACCGGGTTTGATGCACCCAGCTGTAGTTATATCTACTTGGACAACGAACTGCGGGACCACAACCTGTTTCAGGCCATTTGCCGCACCAACCGCCTGGACGGTGATGACAAAGACTACGGCCACATCGTGGATTACAAAGAGCTTTTTCAAAACCTGCAAAACGCGATTGCGGTTTACACCTCTGACGAGCTGGACATCGACGACACCGATGGCGATGACGGCAACGTGATCGTGAAAGACTGGCTCAAAGAGGGCAAAGAAAAGCTAGACGCTGCACTCGAAGCGCTGAGCTATTTGTGTGCGCCCGTGTCTGCACCCAAAGAGATTGAGCAGTTCATTCATTATTTTTGCGGCCATGCCACCGACCCTGGGGCGCTGAGCAACACTGAGCCGCTACGCATCACGTTTTACAAGTCTGTATCCACCTTTGTGCGGGCCTATGCCGATTTGGCACAAAACCTGGCCGAAGCAGGTTACTCGCCTGCCGATGTGCGGGCGCTACAAAAAGAAGCGGACTTCTATGCCGAGGTGCGCGCGGCCATCAAAATGCATTCGGGTGAAGAGCTGGACATCAAGCCATACGAGGCGGACATGCGGCACTTGATTAACACCTACATTCAGGCCGATTCAGCGCAGGTGTTGGGCGACCTCGAAAATTTGTCGTTGACCGACTTGATCATCAAGACGGGCATTCACGATGCGATTGCCCAAAAGCTCAATGCCAAAGGCAAGATGTCACGGGATTCGATTGCCGAGGGCATCATCAACAACGTACGTAAAACGATCATTCGTGACCGACTTACAGACCCGCGTTTTTACGATGAGATGTCCAAGCTGTTGGATGACTTGATCAAGCAAAAGCGCGATGACACCGAGGCTTATGAAGACTTCCTTCGCAACGCGGAAGCCTTGGTGAAGAAGCTGGCACAAGGGCTGCCCCATGCGGGTGTACCGGCCGCCTTGAGCGGCAACCGTGAGGCGGCCGTGTTGTACAACAACCTGGCGTCCATCATGGCGCTGGATGAGGATCGGCCGCGTGTTGCCGAGAACAGACCTGAATATGGCGAAGCGCGCGCGCGCATGGCCTTGAGTCTGGACATCGCGATCAAGTCACAGGCCCCCGCTGGCTGGCGAGGTGACCAGGTCAAGGAGAGCGTGGTGCTTAACGCCATACACAGGACGATGGGCAAGGGTCGTGCGGCTACGCTGGCGGTGTTTGAAATCGTCAAAAACCAAGCGGGTTACTGATGGCCGATGTGATCCAGCTGGGTGATATCCAGATATTGATGGAGCTCAAGGCCATCAAGAACGTGCATCTGACCGTGCACCCACCCGATGGGCTGATATCTCTGGTTGCGCCCCTGGGTACCCGGCTGGATGTGGCGCGGGCTTATGCAATTTCCAGACTGGGCTGGATAAGGCAGCAGCAGCTTGCACTGGGTGCGCAAGCTCGGGAGACGCCTCGCCAGTATGTTGAGAGAGAAAGTCATTACCTTTGGGGTCGGCGGCATTTGCTGAGGCTAGAGGCATCTGACAGCAAGGCGTTTGTATCGCTCGATCACAAACACATCACGCTGCATCTGCGCCCCGACACCGATGCCCTCAAGCGGGCTGAAGTGCTGCACGAATGGCACAAGGGGCTGCTGCATGCCGTGGTGCCGGGCTTGATTGGCAAGTGGCAACCCCTTCTGGGCGTGCAGGTGACTGGCTATTTTTTGCAGCGCATGAAGACCAAATGGGGCAGTTGCAATCACATTGCCGGGCACATTCGCCTGAACACTGAGCTAGTGAAAAAGCCTAAAGACCTGCTGGAGTACGTGATCGTTCACGAAATGGCCCACCTGCTGGAGCCAACGCACAGCGACCGGTTTGTAGCTCTGTTGGATGCGCACTATCCGACTTGGCGGGATGCACGGGCCGAACTCAATGAGCTGCCTTTGACCGCCACGGGGTGGCGCTAAGCCGCGATTGCAATCTGTTGCCCGTTTTCGGGCTGCGCCCCGATTGCGAGCATTTCCATCACGCAGTCTGAATCTCTACCTTTGGCTGCCCCAAACTCCGCAGCACATCCCGCACCATCTGCGCCCGGTCTTTCGGCTCGGGCAATTCGCGCTCTATGCGCAGCTTGTCGTTGCCGGCGAGCTTGATGTGCCGGTTTTTCTGGATCAGATGCATGATCGCCATGGTCTCGATGGGCGGGTCTTTTCTGAAGGTGATGTGGATCACGCCCGGCGCGGCATCGACCTTGATCACGCCATAGGGCTTGGCCAGCACGCGCAGGCGGTGCATGTCGATCAGCGTCTGGCCTTGCGGCGGCAGTTTGCCGAAGCGGTCGACGATTTCTTCGAGCAGGCTGTCGATCTGGTCGGCGGTTTTGGCGGTGGCCAGTTTCTTGTAAAAGCTCAGGCGCAAATGCACGTCGCCGCAGTAGTCGTCGGGCAGCAGGGCCGGTGCATGCAGATTGATCTCGGTGGCCACGCTCAGCGGGCTGAGCAGGTCGGGCTCGATGCCGGCTTTGAGGCAACGCACGGCTTCGGAGAGCATTTCGTTGTAAAGCTGAAAGCCCACTTCGAGCATGTTGCCGGACTGGTTTTCGCCCAGCACCTCGCCGGCGCCCCTGATCTCCAGATCGTGCATGACCAAATAAAAGCCCGAGCCGAGTTCTTCCATTTGCTGGATCGCGTCGAGCCGCTGGCTGGCCTGCTTGGTCAGGCCCTCGATGTCGGGCACCATCAGGTAGGCGTAGGCCTGGTGGTGGCTGCGGCCCACGCGCCCGCGCAGCTGGTGCAACTGCGCCAGGCCAAACTAGTCGGCGCGCGCCATCACGATGGTGTTGGCGGTCGGCACGTCAATGCCGGTTTCGATGATGGTCGAGCACAGCAGCAGGTTGTAGCGCTGCGCCACAAAGTCTTTCATCACGCGCTCGAGTTCGCGCTCTGGCATCTGGCCGTGGGCCACCGCAATGCGGGCTTCGGGCAGCAGGGCTTCGAGCTGCTCGCGCCGGTTCTGGATGGTTTCGACCTCGTTGTGCAAAAAGTAAACCTGGCCGCCGCGCTTGAGCTCGCGCAGCACGGCTTCGCGGATCAC
>CAJAOB010000083.1 GCA_903941205.1 uncultured Burkholderiales bacterium
ACCAGCTCAGCGGCACCATCCAGAACGACATCCTCAAAGAGTTCATGGTGCGCAACACCTACATCTACCCGCCGGCACCCTCGATGCGCATCATTGGCGACATCATCGAGTACACCGCGCAGAAGATGCCGAAGTTCAACTCGATCTCCATCTCGGGCTATCACATGCAGGAAGCCGGTGCCAACCAGGCGCTGGAGCTGGCCTTCACGCTGGCCGACGGCAAGGAATACGTCAAGACCGCCATCGCCAAGGGCCTTGACGTGGACGGCTTTGCCGGCCGCCTGTCATTCTTCTGGGCCATTGGCATGAACTTCTACCTGGAAGTTGCCAAGATGCGCGCAGCTCGCTTGCTCTGGTGCCGCATCATGAAAGGTTTTGACGCCAAGTCGCCCAAGTCGCTCATGCTGCGCACGCACTGCCAGACCAGCGGCTGGAGCCTGACCGAGCAAGACCCTTACAACAACGTGGTGCGCACCACCATCGAGGCCATGGCCGCGGTCTTTGGCGGCACACAAAGTCTGCACACCAACAGCTTTGACGAAGCCATCGCGCTGCCCACCGAGTTCAGTTCGCGCATTGCCCGAAACACCCAGCTCATCATCCAGGAAGAAACCCACATCCCCAACGTGATCGACCCCTGGGCCGGCAGCTACATGATGGAAAAGCTGACGCAGGACATGGCCGACGCCGCCTGGAAGATCATCGAAGAAGTCGAGGCCATGGGCGGCATGGTCAAGGCCGTGGACAGCGGCTGGGCCAAGCTCAAGATCGAAGCGGCAGCCGCTGAAAAGCAGGCGCGCATCGACTCCGGCCGCGACGTCATCGTCGGCGTCAACAAGTACAAGCTCAAGACCGAAGACGCCATCGAGGCACGCGACATCGACAACGTGGCCGTGCGTGACGGACAGATCGCCCGCCTCAAAACCATCAAAGCCGGTCGTGACAGCGCCGGCGTACAAGCCGCGCTGGCCGCGCTGACGGCCGCCGCTGAAAACAACACCGGCAACTTGCTGGACTTGTGCATCCAGGCCATGCGCCTGCGCGCCACGGTGGGCGAGGTCAGCGACGCGCTTGAAACGGTTTACGGGCGCCATCGCGCCGATACGCAAAAGGTGACTGGTGTGTACGCTGCTGCTTATGACTCGGCCGAAGGCTGGGAAACCCTCAAGACCGAAATCAACGCCTTCGCGCAAACCCAGGGGCGGCGTCCTCGCGTGATGATCTCCAAGCTCGGCCAGGACGGCCACGACCGCGGCGCCAAAGTGGTGGCCACGGCCTTTGCCGATCTCGGCTTTGACGTCGACATGGGTCCGCTGTTCCAGACCCCGGAAGAATGCGCACGCCAGGCGATTGAAAACGATGTGCATGCCGTCGGCGTGAGCACGCTGGCCGCCGGCCACAAGACATTGGTGCCGGCCATCATTGCCGAGCTCAAAAAGCAAGGCGCAGACGACATCATCGTTTTCGTCGGCGGCGTGATTCCGCGGCAAGACTACGACATGCTCTACGAAGCCGGCGTCAAAGGCATTTACGGCCCGGGCACGCCGATTCCGGCCAGCGCCAAGGATGTGCTGGAGCAGATCAAGAAAGCTCTGGGCTGACCTGGCGTCTTTGGCCGTGAAGCCTTTCTTCGTCTACCTGCTCGAATGCGCCGACGGCTCGTATTACTGCGGGCAGACGGACAACATCGACGTGCGCCTGCAGCAGCATCACGATGGCCTCATTGGCCATACCGCCAGCCGCAAGCCGGTCTTGCTGGCATGGCAGGGCGAGTTTGAAACCCGTGAAGGCGCCATCGCGTTCGAGCAGCAGATCAAGGGATGGTCGCGTGCCAAGAAGCAAGCCCTGATTCGGGGCGACTGGACAGCGATTCAAAGGCTCGCATGGGGAACCCGAAACCCACTTCCAGCCCGTCTGGCAGAAGCCTCCATCCAAGCGCAGCCTGGCCCTTCGATACCTCAGGGTGAACGGGGTGGGGGTGGTGTTGCGCTTTCGGGGTCTGGCCCTTCGATACCTCAGGGCGAACGGGGTGGGGATGGCGTTGCGCTTGCGGGGTTCGGCCCTTCGATACCTCAGGGTGAGCGGGATGGGGGTGGTGTTGCGCTTTCGGGGTCTGGCCCTTCGATACCTCAGGGCGAACGGGGTGGGGATGGTGTTGCGCTTTCGGGGTCTGGCCCTTCGATACCTCAGGGTGAACGGGGTGGGGGTG
>CAJAOB010000084.1 GCA_903941205.1 uncultured Burkholderiales bacterium
GCAGCTGGCTGAGCAGATTCACCGCGATGGCGTGGACATCCTGATTGACTTGTCGGGCCATACCGCGCACAACCGCCTGCCCGTCTTTGCTTTCAAGCCCGCGCCGGTGCAGGTGTCGTGGCTGGGCTATTTCGCCACCACCGGCGTGCAGGCGATTGACTATGTGCTGGCCGATCCCTTGACTTTGCCGCCTGCGCTGGAGAAAGACTTCACCGAGACCGTCTGGCGCTTGCCGCAGACGCGGCTTTGCTTTACGCCGCCTGCGGACGCGCCCGCCGTGGCCGAACTACCCGCATTGCGCCAGGGCCACATCACCTTTGGCTGCTTCAACAACCTGAGCAAGATGAATGAGGCCGTGGTGGCGCTGTGGGCGCAGGTCTTGAGGGCGGTGCCCGGCAGCCGGCTGTTTTTGAAATGCAAGCAGCTGGGCGAGGCGAGTCTGCGCGACAGCGTGCTTGAGCGCTTTGCCTTGCACGGGATTGAAGCGGCGCGGCTGACGCTGGAAGGGCAGTCGCCGCGCAAGGAGTACCTGGCCGCCTATGCCCGGGTAGATATTGCGCTGGACCCGTTTCCATTTTCGGGCGGCACCACCACGGCCGAGGGTTTGTGGATGGGGGTTCCAGCGCTCACGCTGGCGGGCGAGCGTTTTGTCTCCCGCCAGGGCCTGGGCCTGATGCGCAATGCTGGCTTGCCTGAATGGGTGGCAGGCAGCCCGGAGGACTATGTGGCCCGCGCCTGCACGCTCGCCTCTGATCTGACCGCTTTGGCGGCGCTGCGCGCCGGCCTTCGCGCGCAGGTGCTGGCTTCGCCTGTTTTTGACTCTGCTGCTTTTGCGCAGCACTTTGAGGCGGCGCTGCGTGCGATGTGGCAGCGCTGGTGTCTGGCTCAGGGGGCGGCTGTATAGAAGCTACCGGCGCTCGGCCTGACAGCTCGGGGCTGCGTCTGCTTCCGCCTCTTCGAGCAGCGTCTCAGCGCGGCAAGATGCCACTCTGAGCCGTTCAGTTCGGTGTAGTTAGGTGCCGTTCAGTGCGCCAGGATCTTGGACAAAAACTGTTGCGAGCGTTCGGAGCGCACCGTCGAGAAGAAGTTGTCCTTGCTGCAGTCCTCGACGATGCGGCCTTCGTCCATGAAGATCACCCGGTCAGCCACTTGCCGGGCAAAGCCCATTTCGTGCGTGACGCAAACCATGGTCATGCCTTCCCGGGCCAGCGTGACCATCACTTCCAGCACTTCCTGAATCATCTCGGGGTCCAGCGCCGAGGTGGGCTCGTCAAAGAGCATGGCGATGGGGTCCATGGCCAAGGCCCGGGCAATGGCCACGCGCTGCTGCTGGCCGCCAGAGAGTTGCGCCGGGTATTTGTGCGTTTGCGGCGTGAGGCCGACGCGCTCCAGCAGCTTCTCGGCCTTGGCCACGGACTCGTCCTCCGAGCGTTTGAGCACCTTGCGTTGCGCGAGCGTGAGGTTTTGAAGAATGGTCAGGTGCGGGAACAGCTCGAAGTTCTGAAACACCATGCCAACCTGCGCGCGCAGCAAAGACATGTCGGTGCCCTTGGCTCCCAACACCCGGCCGTCAATGGTGATGCTGCCGCTGTCGATCTTCTCGAGCCCGTTGACGCATTTGATGAGGGTTGATTTGCCTGAGCCCGACGGCCCGCAAACCACCACCACCTCGCCGCGCTCGATGCGGGCGCAAACACTCTTGAGGGCCTGAAAGCTTCCGAAGCTTTTGTTGACGTTGTCGATGTCGATCATGGTGGGCTCCAGCCTGCCAGCGGCAGGAAATCTGCTTTAAAAACGGGTGAGGGAAAAAGGCCCGGGGTCGAACAGCGTGGCGCGCCCGAGCAGCAGGTCGACCGTCATGCGGGCCACCACCGGCGAGAGCGTGTAACCGTTGGAGGTGACCGCGTTGTAAAAGCCCTTGCGCTGCGGGGCCTCGCCCAGAATGGGCGCGCCGTCGATATTGATGTTCATCGCGGCCCAGGTGCGCAGCACGCGCAGACCCTGGAGCTGGGGCAAGACGCGTTGCGCCACCCACAGATTGCCTTCGACGCTTTGCCGCAAGGTGGTGTTAAAGCGCCGCTGGTCATCGTAAGAGGCGGTCCAGCCGCCGCCGATGATGAGGCCACCCGTGGCCGCCTGCTTCAGGCTCAGGTGCCGGTCGGCGTGCGCCACCAACTGCTTGACCAGAACCGGCGCCGTTTCGGTGACGATCATCTGCAAGGGCGCGCTGTGCACCGGCAAGTCGACGCCGACCATGGCCGCGAGCTCGCGGCTCCAGGGGCCAGCGGCGTTGATGATGACGCCGGCCTGGATCTCGCCGCGCGAGCTGCTGATGCGCCAGCCGCTGCCGGCCTGCTCGATACGCTGGACGCTGGCGCCGCGGATGAAGCGAGCGCCCAGCGCACGCGCGGCTTTCAACACCCCGTAGGTCGCCTTCAGCGGGTTGATCTTTCCTTCTTGGGGCGCGTACTCGGCGCCGAGCATGTCGCCGGACAGCGCAGGCGCCAGCGCTTGCAGCTCGGACGCGCCGATGATTTCGTTGTCGATGCCGAACTGGCGTTCCAGCGCGGCCTTGGCCTTGAGAAAAGCCATGCCCGCCAGGCTGTCAGCGACCATGAGGCCGCCGGTGGTGGAGATTTCAAAGTCTTCGCCCGAGGCTTGTTCGAGCTCCCGCCAGAGCTTGACCGAGGCGGGGCCCAGCGGCAGGGTTTGCGCGGCTGGCCCGCCGCCGGCTTCTGCCTTGGCGCCAAAGTCAAAGGACAAGAGCTGCACATGCAGGCTGCCGGCGTTCGCCCCCGAGGCCTGGAGATTGGCCTCGTCGCGCTCGAGCACCAGCACGTCGCGGCCTTCTTGCGCCAGGTAGTAGGCCAGGCAGGCGCCCATGACGCCGGCGCCAATCACCACCACATCCGCTTGTTGCAGCGGCAGGGCCTCGGTCTCGGCGGGGCGCGCCAGGTTCGGCGTGATGGAGCGCTTGTGGCCGCCCCACTCGGGCTTTTCAAAAGCCATGCAGCCGGCGGGCACGGGCTTGGCGGGCAGGCGTGGTGCAAACAGCTGCTCGGGCTCGCGCACCCGGCCGGTGGTTTCATGCAGGAGTTTGGCGGCGGTGCAAGCGCAGTAGCGGCCCTGGCAGCGGCCCATGCCCAGGCGCGTCATGCGCTTGAGCGCGCCCAGGCTGTCAAAGCCCTGAGCGATGGCTTCGCGCAACTGTCCCATGCTGATTTCTTCGCAGCGGCAGGCAATGGTGGCGTCCGGCAATTTCAGCACCGCCACGGGCGGCGCCTTGAAGATGTCCCACAGGGCCTCCTGAAACTGCAAAGCCTGCGCCAGCGCCGCTTCGGCCTGCCTGACGGTGGCGGCATCCACCGGCTTGTTCAGTGCCGCAGCCGCGGCCGAACCCGCCAGCGTGCCGCGGGCCAGCGCGACGCGCGCGCCGCCCAGCGAGCTGCCGTCGCCGATGGCAAAAACCTGGGGCACGCTGGTGCGGCCGTTGGCTTCGGTTTCGGTCTGCAAGTAACCCAGGTGGAGGTCGACGACACGGTGCGCGCAGCCCAGGGCGCGGGCCAGCTCGGTCGAGGGAATGAAGCCGTAGCCAAGGCACAAGGTGTCGGCTTCTAGCCGGCGCAGGCGCTTCTGGTCAGGCTCGCCGGTCGGGCCGAGCGGGGCGTAGCTGAGCTCGCGCAGGCTTTTTTCACCCGTCGCCTGAACCACGGCATGAGACCACTCGACGCGCACGCCGTACGCCCGCAGTTCGGCCACATAACGCAGGCCCTGAACCATGAGGTCGGGCGCGTGTCGCCAGGCTTTGAGCAGCGTGCGCCACTGCGAGGCCTGCGGCGCCGGCGCTGACTCCAGAACGGCGGCGACCTTCACGCCGGCGCGCACCATTTCAACGGCGAGTTGCAGGTTCAGGGGGCCGTTGCCGGCAATCACCACGCGCTGGCCGGGCGTGACCTTGTACGAGCGCACCAGGGTCTGCGCGGCGCCCGTCGTCATCACGCCGGGCAAGGTCCAGTTGTCAAAGGGCACGGGGCGTTCGTAAGCGCCGGTGGCCAGGATCAGCTGGCCGGGCTTGAACAGCGTGGCGGCGCCGGCCACCATGGCGATCACTTCGCCGGGCGTGTCGGCGCCCCAGACGGTGGCTTCCTGAAGGATCTGCACGCCGAGGGCCAAGGCGCTACCGGTCAGTTGCAGACCCGCGGCAAACTGTGCGTCCAGGGGTCGGGCGCTGTGGTGCGAAGGCGCCAGCGGCTTGAAGTACTGGCCGCCGCTTTGCGGCCGCTCGTCGAGCACCACCACGCTGGCGCCGGCGCGGGCGGCCGCGATGGCCGCGCTCAGGCCGGCAGGGCCGGCGCCGACCACCAGCACATCCACCGCCACCTCCTGCGGTGCGGCGCGCTCAGGCAGCGGGCACAAGGGCGCGAGCGGGTCGGCGGCGCTGCCCTGCGGCATGTCCGAGCGCACCTGCTGACCGTGGCGAACCTTCTCCATGCAGGCGCGCACGCCCGGCCGGCCGTCGACCGTGACGACACAGTCAAAGCACGCGCCCATGCCGCAGTAAAGGCCCCGGGGATGGTTCTTGCGTGTGCTTCTAAAGGCCTGGATGCCGTGCGCATGCAGCGCCGCGGAAATCGTTTCTCCCTCGAGCGCGGACAGGCGCTTGCCGTCGAAAAATATCTCGGCCTTCGCTTGCGTCGCTTCAACGCTGGCTTGTTTGATTCGCATGTCGGAAAGACGCAAAAGGGCCCGTTGAAACAGAAAAAACAGAAAAATATAGGCCTTACACAATCAGTATACTGGACGTACACTCAGTCGAGTTTGATCGAAATCCTGCCGGAGTTGCCCCATGAGCCCAGCGAAAAATTGGCGCGGAACCTACACCGTCCTGATCACCCCGTTCACCCCTGACGGCCGTGCGGTCGATGTGCCCGCCTTGAAGCGCCTGGTTGACTGGCAGATCGAGCAGGGCATCCACGGCCTGATTCCGCTGGGCAGCACCGGTGAATTTCTGTCCATGACGCTGGCCGAGCAGGAACTGGTCATCGATGTCTGTGTCAAGCAGGCGGCGGGCCGGGTTCCGGTGCTGATCGGCACCGGCGCCGAATGGACCGACGAAGCCGTGATGAAAGCCCGGTTGGCCGAAAGCCTGGGCGCCGACGGCGTGATGGTCATACCGCCCTACTACAGCACGCCCACGCCTGACGAGCTGTTCGAGCACTACCGAAAGATCGGCGAGGCGGTGTCCTTCCCGATCATGATCTACAACAACCCGGCCACGTCCAATGTCGACCTGACGCCGGACATCGTTGCCCGGCTGGCTCAGATCGACAACGTGCGCTACATCAAGGAGTCCACGCTTGAGGTCACGCGGGTGCGCGACATCATCGAGCTGTGCGGCGACAAGATGACGGTGTTTGCCGGCATCCTGGGCTATGAGTCTTTCTGGCTGGGCGCGCAGGGCTGGGTGGCGGTCTGCTCGAACTTCCTGCCGCGCGACTCGGCACGTTTGTTCGAGCTGGTGGCCGACCACAAAGACCAGGTGAGCGCGCTGGGCCTGTACCGCCGCATGCTGCCGCTGGTCAAGATGGTCGGCGGCCACCGCTATGTGGCTGCCAGCAAGGTCGCCCTCGACTACATGGGCCTGCCGGTGGGCAATCCGCGCGCGCCCAGGCTGCCGCTGCCGGCCGCTGACACCGCCGAACTCAAGGCGCATCTGGACCGCCTGCAGCTGAAAAATTCGATTTCCCTTTCCTGATAACCGTCCCCTGTTAGCCATCCCTGTTAGCCATCCCCTGTTTTTTTAAAGGAGCCTTGCCATGAAAAAGAGCCTTGTGAATTTGAATCTGCGCAACTGCCTGACCCTGCTGGGCACCTTGTCGCTGGCGGCAGCCGCCACGGCCCAGACCTGCACGCCCAAAGTGGCCGCCTCCGAGCTGGTCAAGCCGGGCACCCTGGTGATGTCCACCAACCCGACGCTGCCGCCCATGCAGTTTGTCGACAGCAGCGGCGCCCTCAAAGGCATGCGCATCACCCTGGGCGACGAGATCGCCAAGCGCCTGTGCCTCAAGCCCGAATACATCAAGATCGAGTTCTCGGCCATGGTGCCGGGCTTGCAGGCCGGTCGCTGGGACATCATCAACACCGGTATCTTCTGGACCGAAGAGCGCGCCAAGCTGATGCAGATGATCCAGTACGAAGCGCAGGCGGTCAGCATCTCCGTGGGCAAGGGCAACCCGCTGAAAATCTCCAAGCCTGAAGACCTCGCCGGCCGCACCGTGGGGGTCGAGATTGGCGGCTTTGAAGAGCGCAAGCTCAAGGAGCTCGACCAGTCCATGACGGCCAAAGGCCTCAAGCCAATCAACATCCGCACCTTCGACAACTTCGCCACCGCCTACCAGGCCCTGCGCGCCGGCCAGACCGAAGCCAGTGTGTCCATCGACTCGACCGCCGCCGATTACGCCAAGCGGGGTGAATTCGATCGCGCCATCGGCGGCTTGTTCCCGACGCCCGTGGCGCTGGCAATGAAGAGCCCGACACTGGCCAATGCCGTGGTCGGCGTGTTCAACGACATGCAAAAAGACGGCAGCTACGCCAAGCTGATGGCTGAATACGGCCTGCTGGCCAACAAGGATCCGATCAAGATCAACGGACCGACCAAGTAAAAAAAGCGCCGGCGCAGGTGATCGCAAGATCGCCTGCGCCCGAAGCGCTGCATGTTTAAGGAGCAGCCATGAAGGCTTGGGATTGGGGCGGGTTCTTCGACTATCTGGTGAACCCCTACCTGTTGCAGGGGGCCATCGTCACCCTGGGCTTGACCGTGGCGGCCATCGCCGGCGGGCTGGTGGTGGGCTGCCTGCTGTCCCTGCTGCGTTTGTCAAACTACAAATGGCTGGTGCTGCTCGCCAAGGGCTATATCTGGCTTTTCAGGGGCACGCCGCTGCTGGTGCAGCTGATCATCATCTACACCGGGCTGCCGCAGCTGGGTGTCAAGTTCACGGTGGTGGAGTCGGCGCTGCTGGGCCTGGTGCTCAATGAGGC
>CAJAOB010000085.1 GCA_903941205.1 uncultured Burkholderiales bacterium
GTGGCCTGGTTGAGGAAGTCGAAGCTCAAGGTCTGCCAGCCGCCAGCCACCGTGGTCAGCGCGTCGGTCTCGACCGTGTGCGTGTTGTTGGCCTTGTCTTCGAGCTTGAGCCTGACCACGGTGCCTGCGTCCGGTGACCAGACTTTCATCGTCACCGTGTGGTGCTCCGTGTCCACCAGCTCGCCCTCGGCCAGCGTCAGGAAGGTGGTGCCAGCCCAGGTCGCGGCATCCACGTTCTTGATCACCTTGGCCGCCTGGCCTGTTGCGCCTTCGGGAGGCGCCACTTCCAGGCTGGACGACGCTTTGCCGAAGTCCTGGTCGCCACCGAGCGCGTAGCCCGTGCTGTCGTTGGCCTCGAAGCTGACCACCCGCTCGACGGTCGGCCCGGTGCCGGCCCGCTGATAGACCCTCACGTAATCGACCAGCATCTGGTAGGTGAAGTCGCTGGCCGGCACCGTGCCACCCAGCGTCCCGCCGATGGCGAGATTCAGGATAACGTCCATCGGGCTGTCGAAGGGCCAGGTGGTGGCGTCGGCGTTGGCGGGTTTGGTGTATTCAAAGTAGGCGTTGTTGATGTTGCCGTCCACACCGATGCGTATGGAAGTCGGTGTCCACCACAACTGGTAGGTGTGAAATTCTTCGACACTGCCGCTGAGCGTGGTTTCTTGCTTGAAGGACGTGTTGCCGTAGGTGAGTGTGGTTTTGTTGTCGTCCCCGAGAAAATGCAAGGCCGCCTGAATCTTCGTGTCATTGAAGTAGCGCGAGGACCATTCGGCGATGTCGATCTCGCCAGTGTCTGGCCAGACGCCCTGGCCGAGCAGCCAGATGGCGGGCCAGGCGCCCGACTCCGCCGGCATCCGGGCGCGCACTTCCATGTAGCCGTAGGCGTCGAGGTCGGGCAGGTCTGACTTGAGCCGGGCCGAGGTGATGGTCTCGCCAGTCTTGCTTGCAATGATGTGCAGGGCGCCGCCTTGCACAAAGGCATTGTCCAGGCTGTTGCCGTAAACCTGCTGCTCGCCGTTGCCCCAGCCGTCGCCGTTCGGGCCGCGGCCGGTTTCCAGATCCCAGTAGTCGTCATTTGGACTGCTTTTTGCGGTGTCGCCCGAGATGCTGCCACCAAATTCCTCGGCAAAAGCGAGTGTGTAGCCGACCGGGACAGCGTCGACGAGGGTGTAGGCAATGGACTCGGGCGCCGCGCCGGGGTTGGCCACGGCAAAGCCCAGGCTGTCGAAGTAGTAGGTTTCAGCGCTGACCTTGGCCACACCGAGATCGAAGAAGACGCTGAGCATGTCGTAGGTAGCGCCATAGTTGAGCCCGGTCGTGCCCACATAGCCGCCGCGCCCGTCGTTGGCGATGAAGCGGCTGGAGGGCTCAGAGAAGTCAAAGCGCAGATATTCCCAGCCGGCCTGGGTGGTGATCTCCTCGACATGAACCCAGTTGGCGTCATAGGGATAGCCACCGCTGGCGGAATCGGCGACTTCCAGGCGAACCTTGGTGCCGGCCTTGGCGGAATGCACCCACATGCCCAGCGTGGTGTGGCCTTCGGAAAAGTCGATGGGCGCGACCGTCTTGAGGCTGCCTTCGGTGAACTCGGAGACCGTCACCCCTGCATTTTTCTCGTTGCCCGAGCCGGCGCTCTTGATGAAGCGCACGAGCCGGTTGCTGTCTTGCTGCTCGACAAAGCTCACATTGGCACTGAAAAAGCCTGTGAGCACGGTGCTGCTGCTCTCAAAGTCCAGGGTTTGAAAACCAGACTGAACAGGGACCTCCGCCGCGTCTGCTTCGTCCTCTATGTCCAACGCTCTGAAGTCGGCGTCAACAGTGCCGCCACTGCTGGCGCTGATTTGAACCGTTTCGGCGACCGTGGTCTGCATGACCTGCTCGATCTGCGCGATCCGCTCCAGCCCAGCCGTCCCGCTGAGGTCAGTGGCCGCGGCATTGAGCAGAACATTGCCGTCGGCCAGTTTGCCGCTGGTGACCGCAATCAGGTCGGTAAATGCGGACGTGTTTTGCAGGCCAGACTGCGCCATGGCGTCCTGCAAGACGGCCTTCATCACGTCCGCACTCGTGAAGTCCGTTGCGCTGCCGCTGGTTTGTATCTGCCGGACCAGCGCACTGGCGAGCGCTGCCGAGTAGTCTGCGCTGGCCACGCCACCCTTGGCACCGTCGATCAAGCCGGCGCCAACGTCCATGAGATTGGCGACCATCACGCTGGCCGCTTTGTAACTCAGCGCGTCTGAAGGGTCGGCGTCATCTCGCGCGGCATCGACCGGGTCGTAATCGAGTACGGAGATTCCGTCGCCAATATCAAAGACCGCCTTGACCTGCGCTTCGCTCAGTCCGGCCTCGATCAGGGTTGAAAGCGGGGAGATGACTTTGGCCCCGGCCGGCGCCTTGAAAGTGCTGGTCACTGGCGCGTTGGTGGACGTGTCTATGGTGCCTTCGCCAGGCAAGGCCACCAGCGGGCCGCCGTCGGGTTTGAGCGCGATGGAAAACTTGCCACTGGAGTCGGTGACGTCGCTGGCTTCGTCGGCGTCATGAACCCCGTCATCGTCGTTGTCCTGAAAGACCAGCGCATTTTTGATGTAGCCGTTGATCAAGGTGCCGTTGAACTGCTCACCGACCGGCGTCGGGTTGGTGGTTCCGCCTGAGCGTCCGGCAGACGAACTGCCGCCGCCGCCGCCCAGCGCAAGCCCCAGCACGCCAAGCGTGGCAAAGGTGCTGGCCACGGAGGGCATGCTGCTGGCGGGCGCGGCGGCCGGGGCAGTTGACAAACCGGCGACGCCACCCGGCGCGGCAGAGCCTGCGGGCAGTTCAAGCTGCGCGACGATGAAGCTGTTGTCAGGGGCGGTCAGATCAACCCGCAGCTCGCCTGACTGCTCATCGGCCATCGGGTCTTCCAGGGCTGCCGGGTCCTCCAGACCGCGCCCGTGCCTTGCAGCGCGCAGGCCTGCACGCGCAGCCATGCGCTGCGGCGCAGGCTGTAGGGCTGGCGTGGCCGGGGCCTCGGCGCCGCCACCTGCTGGCAGAACGCCCGCCTTCAAGGGCAGTTCTGCCAACCCGTCGGCGGCCACCCTCACTTTGAGGGATTGCCGCGCGTGGGCAGCTGATGGCAAAACGCTGGTCTCAGGGGTGCCCTTGATGGCGCGTGGGTCAGACATGGCTGTGTCCTGTGAAGGAAGAAGTTGGCGGGGAAAACACAATGGCGAAGCAAACCGACTTGAAAGCGGTTTCAAGAAACGAACGATAAGATTGAAAATGGCGCTCCAAAATAGGGATTTGCCCTGACTACCCTAATTTCGAGATCCCGAAAAAAAGGCACTTTCGTAGTCAATAATTTTGATTACAACGTAATTTAGTACGAAACTTTTCGGGTTTTCCCCTACGAAACGAGCCAATAATCCCGATTGACGCCTCCGCTGATCGGTACTTACACTCCGTGAAAGGGCTTTCATAAATAAAGCTCGGCCGCTCGATTCCTTTCACGACGAGACCTCCATGCCATCTTCCACACGCGTCTTTTCAATCGCCATGCTGGGCACCTTTGCTGCTGCAGGTCATGCAGCGACCTTTCAGGATGACAGCGGAAACAAGTACGAACTGGGCGGCTTTGCCAAGGTGGAATGGGGCCAGGCCGGTGAGGCGCCGCGGCAGGTTCCCAACAATCTTTCGGCCTATACCTTTGACAATCGCAACGCTTTGTCGAAGCCAGCCGCGAGCCAGACCACGCGGGGCAGCAAGTCGAGCGAGCTGAGCATGCAAGAGGTCAACCTCGGCTGGAGCCGCGAGACCGACTCGGCGATTGGCCTGGAAGCCCGGGTGACCTACCGCTGGCGCTCGGGCGACTCCGCGACCGACGCCTTCAGGAACCCCGACGTGGACTACACCAGCGGCAGCTCGGCCTTTGATCGCGACTACACGGAAAAGTTTGTCGGCATCTCGCGGCCTGACCTCGGCGCCGTCAAGCTGGGCACGCAACTCTCGCGCTCCTGGTCCCGGTCGGACTCCTTCTCATACCCGATCGGACTGTCCAGCCAATGGGCGGACTCGGGCGCCGGCTTTGGCGTGCTGCCGCAAGCGCTGCGGCTGACATCGCCGGCCTTCGAAGACGGCACCGGCAAACTCAGCGCCGAGCTGACCCTGGGCAGCAACGAGCGCAATACGAACCTGGTCAATCAGTCGCGCCTGACCAGCGACAACACCCCCTTCAGCCCCGACCCCACCAAGCCGCAATTGATCGAGCTGTTCTTTCAATACTCCAACCAGAAAAACCTGGTGGAACTCACGGTGCTGTCGGCCAGCGGGGCCAA
>CAJAOB010000086.1 GCA_903941205.1 uncultured Burkholderiales bacterium
GCACTGGATCGGCCTGGCCTGATCTTGCGGTGGCCAGCCTGATGGCGGCGCTCGCCTTGCACGGTGGCTGGACCGTGCTGCAGCTGGCGCGCGGGGAACTGGGCGAAGACAGTGCCAAGGAAGACCGCCATGGCCACGTCCACTGAGCCATCGGGCAATCGCAGATTTGACGGCTACGCCCACGCCCAACTGATCCAGAGCGCAAAAACTGCATTCTCCGAAGATCAAGCCTGGCTTTACCTAGAGGCGGCCCATGTCGTGGGACAGTTGCACATCAGGCCACACCTGCAGACCCACGCACAGATGCTGAACTTGTCTGTGCGCACCCGCGACTGGCCCGAGGCTGTGGGACAGTTGTTGCGCCTAGCGCTGGTGCCGCTGGGCCACCTGAGCGGTCGTCTGCCGCTAGGCAACCCGGGGCGGTCCACGGTGAGCGCCTTCGAGCCTTTGCCTGTGCGTTCCGAGCTGGCTGAGCTGATAGCCCGTGCACGCGACCATTGAAATGGCTGCCGGTTAAAATACGTCGCATGCGTGCTTTCCTGATCATGTTGATGCTCACGCTGCTGCCGTTGCAATTTTCGGCTGCAGCGGCAGCGTCGTGCTGCGGCCACGTTCCTGCCACGCAGGGGCCGCAAGCCACGCACCATCAGCCCGGCCATGGGCAGGCAGTAGAGGGTGTTAATCACGGGGTCGTTGGGGACAGCGGCTTTGATCTCGATTGCGGAAACTGCCACGCGAACTGTGCCGCCGCTTTTACGGCGACCAGCGCGTTTATGACTATCTCCGCAGGTTCTGAACAGGTCGAACACCTCACCGAACGCCGCTTGTCACCATGGCATGAGCAACCGTATCGTCCCCAGTGGTTCACCCCGACAGGTTCGGGGTTGAACGACGTCGGCTGATGCGCTGACAGGCACGACTTTCCCGATCCTCCAGGCATTAAGTGGCCGCCGTCTCACGCGGTGGCCGACCCGGGTCGTTTTGGAAGGACTCTCTCATGACCGCTCGCTGGACCCAGCGAAATCCCAGATGGACGTGGCTCGCCGCCGTTTCCATCCTTCTCTTGCTGGATCAATCCACCAAGTCATATTTTTCCACCATCCTCAAACTGGGTGAAGCGGTTCGGGTGACTGACTTGCTTAACTTCGTTCATGTGCTCAACACGGGCGCGGCATTTTCATTGTTGGCCGATGCCAGCGGGTGGCAACGCTGGTTTTTCATCGGCGTCTCAGTGCTGGTGGTGGGTGTCGTTTCGGTGGCGTGCCTGGCGCCGCACGTTGAGCCGCTGGACCGCTGGGCGGGCGCCTTCGTGGTGGGCGGTGGTGGCGGAAATCTTGTGGACCGCATTCATATCGGCGCTGTGGTGGACTTCCTAGACTTTCACTGGCGCAATATCCATTGGCCGGCCTTCAATCTGGCTGATGTTTTCATCGTCTGCGCCGCGCTGACCTGGTGCCTTGTTTCGTTGAAAGCGCCGCCGCGCCAACTGACCCGCAAAAGCCCTAAGGAGCTTCCTTCATGAAGCGTGGATGGTTCTGGATCATGGGCGCGTGGGCCTTCGCTCTGGTGTCCACTCTCGGTGCGTTTTTCATCGGCGAAGTCATGGGCATGACGCCCTGCCTGCTCTGCTGGTACCAGCGCATCTTCATGTTCCCGCTTGCAATCATCCTGGGCATCGCCGCTTTCGCCGAGGACCGGCGCGGGGTCATCTATGCACTGCCGCTGGCCCTTGGTGGTGCAGCGGTGGCCGGATACCACACCGCACTCATCGCCGGGTGGGTGCCCAAGTGGTGGGTTCCTTGCGGCACCGGGCCTTCTTGCAGCGAGCAGAGGCTCGAAATCCTGAATGGCATCCAGATTCCCTGGCTGTCTCTTCTGTCCTTCGTCGCCATCGCCTTCCTGCTTTTTATTTATTTGAGAAAGTCCCGTTCATGAACGCCAAAAAATTCACCGTTATCGGTCTGCTAGCCATCGTTGCCTTGTTCTTCTACCTGGGCATGAACGCCTACAAATCGCGCGTGCAGGCCGCGCAGGAAGTGCAGGTCAAGGCCGAGCAGGCCCGCCTGGTGCGCATGCACTCGCCGGTGTTTGGCCCGCAGAACGCACCGGTCACCATCGTCGAGTTCTTTGACCCAGCCTGCGAGACCTGCCGCGCGTTCTATCCCATCGTCAAGAACCTCATGGCGCAGTACCCCACCGACGTGCGTCTCGTGATCCGGTACGCGCCGTTCCACCAGGGTTCGGACATGGTGGTCAAGTTGTTAGAGTCGTCCAAGAGCCAGGGCAAGTACCAGGCGGTGCTGGAGGCCGTGCTTGCTGCGCAGCCCGCCTGGGCCGACCATAGTCAGCCTAACATCGAGACCGTTTTCGTGGTGGCTGAACAGGCAGGTCTGGACATCACCAAGGCGCGGCAGGACATTGAGAAACCCGGCCTACAGTCCTTGCTGCAGCAAGATATCGAAGACCTCACTGCGCTGCAAGTGACCAAGACACCCACCTTCTTTGTGAATGGCCGCAGCCTGCCCAGCTTCGGGCCTGATCAGCTGGCCGCGCTGGTGGCTGAGGAAGTGGCCAAGGTGAAGAAGTGAAACAGATGGCCAACGCACTCACTTTCAACCGGCGTCAGACGCTGGCGATGAGCGTCTCATGGCTCGCAGCAGGTGGTGTCCTGGCGGGCTGTTCGCCCCAGGCACCCACTTTCAAGAGCACCGACATCACAGGGGCTGCGTTTGCACAGGACCTAAAGCTCACCGACCACACCGGGCAGGTGCGCACCATGGCCGATTTCCGCGGCAAGGCGGTGGTGGTGTTTTTCGGCTTCACGCAGTGCCCGGATGTCTGCCCCACCTCCATGACCACCTTGGCCGAGGTCAAACGCCTCATGGGTGATCAGGGCAAGCAGCTTCAGGTGCTATTCATCACGGTGGACCCGGAGCGCGATACGTTGACGCTGCTCAAGGAGTACATGACCAATTTCGACCCGAGCTTTCTGGCGCTTCGCCCCGAGCCGGCCGAGCTCAAGGCTGTGGCAGACAGCTTCAAGATTTACTATCGCAAGGCCGAAGGTACAACGCCCACCTCGTACACGATGGACCATTCGGCGGGCAAGTACGTGTTCGACACCAACGGCGCCGTACGACTGTTTTCGAGTTACGGAACCGAGCCCGCCGTGATCGCCGAAGACATCCTGAGCCTGCTGAAATCCATGGAAGGCTGAAGATCTGTTTTCGCCATGAAAACCCTGCTGCTCTACCTCGCTACTGCCATCGCCGAAATTGCGGGCTGCTACTTGCCGCTGCTGTGGCTGCGCGGTCAGGGGTCGGGCTGGTTGTTGTTGCCCCCCTTACTGTGAGCCAATGTCAGCTTCCGCTGCAAACAGGTCAATGTCTTAAAAGATGTGACCGGCTGCAATGGGTCGATAGCTGTTCATCAGGCTTGTTCCCGTCGATGACCGCAATCAGCCTTAAACAGTCATTACCTCAGCCTACCAATGCCACGAAAAAACCGATTGATTCGTCCACGCGTAAGTCATTGATATATATGAGAGTGACGGGCGTACCTTCCGGACTTCGGCCTGCAACGGGTGGGGAGGGTCGGAGAGAGAATACGCAAACGGAGAGTAAAACGCGCCGGTTACTGGCAGAAATGGCTCTCTCCGCAGTCCGCAAGAACCCGCAGGAACCCGCGCAAACACGCGGTAGTAGGCAAAAAAAGCCAACCCCGAAGGGTTGGTTTTTCCTTTATTGGTGGAGCTGGGGGGATTTGAACCCCCGTCCGCAAGCCTTGTTCGGGCAGATCTACATGTTTAGCGGTCTGATTTGAGTCTCGCCACCTGTGTCGCGCAGTCGCACGCTACACAGGACGCCAGCACCCTATTTTCTTGCCCCGGGTTAAGGTACCCAGCCCGGTGCCAGCCGATTAAATTATCTTTACAGCCGGGAGCCCTTAGCTTGCGCTAAAGACCCCTTGCCCAGCCCATCGGCATGCTGTTGTAAAGCTCACAGGCAATTAAGCTGCGAGTGCGAAACGTTCGTCGTTTGCAGTTAGTTTTTTTGAATCTGTTTTACGAGCGCATTCAGCTCGACATGCACCACACCGCGTCCGAACCCACGTCGAAACCAATGCAGCCCCAAGCGCAGTATCTTAGGGCATTCGCAGGTAGTTCAAGAGCTCGTTTGCTGACCGGATGGTGGCGTGTGCGTTCCAAGCCTCGGTTTCACCGCTAGCGCCCAGGTAGCCGTAGGCTGCGGCCACGGTGGGCATGCCGGCAGCGCGACCCGCGACGATGTCGCGCTCGTCGTCGCCAACGTAGAGGCAGCGTTCGGGTTGAATTTTTAGTTGCCGGGCGGCCTCCAGCAAAGGTGCGGGATGCGGCTTGGGGTAGGGCGTCGTGTCACCGCAAACCACCGTAGCGGCCGTCGCAAAAAGCGGCATGACGCGCGTCAGCGGCAGGGCAAAGCGTTCGGCCTTGTTGGTCACCACGCCCCAACGCAGTCCGGCCTGGTCGATCTTGCTGATCAACTCGGCAACACCGTCGAAAGCGTAGGTTCGCTCGGTCATGCACGATTCGTAGTTCAGCAAAAACTCTTCCCTGAGCTCGGCAAATTCGGGATGCTCTGGCGTCAGGCCCAGAGCGATGCCGATCATGCCGCGCGCCCCGGACCCGGCCATGTGCCGGTAATGCACGAGCGGAAAAGACGACAAGCCGCGGTCGGTGCGCATCTTGTCGGCTGCGGCGCCCAAATCGGGCGCGCTGTCGATCAAGGTACCGTCCAGGTCAAACAGTACCGCTTCAATGCCTTCGAACTGCGTGTAATTCGGGTTCATGCCTTTTGCATTCCCAGCATGTAGTTGACGCTGGTGTTTGCGCTGAGCCAGTAGTGGCGGGTCAGGGGGTTGTATTCCATGCCGCGGGTGTGCTGTAGCTCAAGGCCGGCTACCCGTGCGTAGGCGGCCAGTTCGCTGGGTTTGATGAACTTGGCGAATTCGTGCGTGCCGCGCGGCAGCAGGTTCAGAACGTATTCGGCGCCGACAATGGCGAACAGGAAAGCTTTGGCGTTTCGGTTGATGGTGGAGAAAAAAACTTGCCCCCCGGGCTTGACCAGCGCAGCGCAGGCACGCACCACAGACGACGGGTCTGGCACGTGTTCCAGCATCTCCATGCAGGTCACCACATCAAAGCCTTCGGGCCGTTCTTGGGCCAGACTTTCGGCACTGATTTCGCGGTAAGTCACGCCCTGCGTTTGGGCTTCGAGTGCATGCAACTGCGCCACTTTCAAGGCCTTGGTCGCCAAGTCAATGCCCAGCACTTCGGCACCCTTGCGCGCCATCGCATCAGCCAAAATGCCGCCGCCGCAACCTATGTCCAGCACGCGCTTGCCTGAAAGCGGCACGATCTCGTCAATCCATGCCAGGCGCAAGGGGTTGATCTGATGCAAAGGGCGGAACTCGCTTTCTGTGTCCCACCAGCGGTGAGCAAGATCTGAAAATTTCGCGAGTTCGGCGGGGTCGGCGTTTTGTGTGGAGTGCATATTTTTATTATCGTTGAGGCATAAAAAAACCGCGCCTTGGCGCGGTTTTTTAAAGCGATCCGGAAGGATTACTTGTTGGCGCGTGTACCCACGACTTCGATTTCGACGCGGCGGTTTTTAGCGCGGCCTTCAGAAGTCTTGTTGTCGGCTACAGGCTGTTTTTCGCCTTTGCCTTCGGTGTAAACACGGTTTTTCTCGATGCCTTTGGTCACCAGGTAAGCCTTGACAGCTTCAGCACGCTTGACCGACAACTGCTGGTTGTAGGCGTCGCTGCCGACGGAGTCCGTGTGGCCCACGGCGATGATGACTTCAAGGTTGATGCCTTTGACTTTGCCGACGAGGTCGTCGAGCTTGGCGCGGCCTTCGGCCTTCAAGGCGGACTTGTCGAAGTCAAAGAACGTGTCGGCAGCGTAGGTCACCTTGGTTGCGGCGACTGCGGGGGCTGCTGGAGCAGGTGCTGGGGCGGGACGTGGAGCCGTTGCAGGAGCTGCGGCAGGGGCGGGAGCAGGAGCCGTAGCAGGAGCCGGAGCAGGAGCCGGACGCGGAGCAGGAGCCGCTGCAGGAGCCGGTGCGGGAACAATAGCGCCATCGCAACCTTTGGCAGCAGTAGCTGGCGTCCAGTTGCTGTTGCGCCAGCACAGATCGCCCGCGCCGTTTTTCCAGACCAGATCGCCAGTGCCATTGCGCCAGTTATCGACTGATTGCGCACCGGCGGCGGTAACAAGCGCTGCGGAAGCAAACAACATTGCCACTTTGTTGAGTTTCTTCATGGTTGTCCTCTAGAGAAATGCCGCAGCAGGGCTGCGATTTGCTGATATCGACGCCACGGGTGACCATCACCCGGAACGGTAGGTCGATTGTGCCATACCTCTTTGGGGCTAAGACAAAACTCAACAGGTCGCGATCTGGGCTTCCTCAAGCACCCTGAGTTTGTTTGCCGTCTGCGGCGCGGCCCTGAATTCGCACCAGACCCGCGCAGGCCTCGAGAGATGCGCAGGGGATATGGAGGGAAGAGAGCCTTGGGCCACCTTCGCCCGGCCTCTGGGCTGATGGAGTCCCGGGGCTCATGGCGTGAGCCTGGAAGACTGGTCGCCCGTACAGCAGACCCCAGGCGCCGGCCCCTTGTCCGGGGCTCATTTCCTGAGCTTGGCTTTTGGGACGATCTTCTTCATCCCAAAACACCGCAACCTACCTTTTCACAAAGTCCGCAGCCTATGCCCCTACACGACATTGAAATGAGCGAGTTTTCAAACGAGTTTGCCCAGTGCTGGTCCGCCGCCGGCCGTCATCTCACTGCCTCGGCCCAGGGCCAAATTCAACACTGGTTGAAGGCGCAGCTAAGGCCGCCTTTTCTGGAGCACCTGTCCTTTCGGCTTGGCAACCAGTTGTTCTTTGTCCGCATTGAAGACGAAGACCAGCGGCTGGAAGTACCGGGCTCCTGGAGCGGCGTGCAGAGGATTGCGGACAAATGCAAAGGCCACGCCTGCCTGATGCCCATGCAAAAACGCGGCGGCCAATGGCAGCCCGCCCATCCCGGCTGGGGACTGATAGGTATGCAAAGCGGCGCCTTGATCAACCCGGCGGCGCTGGTCTCTGACGAAGCCACGCCCATGACCGCCTGGGAGCTGCACGACTTCGCCGTTCAGGTCGTCAGGGCCGACCTGGAGAAAGCAGGGCGCGAGATCATGTCCTGGCAAAGCGATCCGCATGTCGACCCGTCAATCTGGTTTGTGGGCGACAGCGGACCAGAATGGGTGGTTGTGCGGCCCGCGGTCTGCCCCGACGAAGAAGCGCCATTGCCCACCCATCTCGCGCAAATCCGCCAAAGCTGCGCCCGCCTGAGCCGCGTCGGACATTTCGCCTCCGTGAGCATCGTCAGCCTTGGCAACTGCCTTAGCCAGGATGACGTGCCGATGCGGGGCTACCGCTTGATGACCAACTATTGCGGCCTCAGAAAGCTCTAAAAAAATGACTGCTCAAATTTCAGAATCACTGACTTACCAAGGCCGGCGACAGCACATGTACAGCGAGCCCCTGGATGACTATTTCCAGCTCGCCGGCATCGAACCCGGGTTTCAATGCAATTGCACCGCTCTCTGGCGCGGCTACGTCGGCGAATGGGAAATCACGCAAGGGCGCCTGTACCTGCTCAAACTCACCGGCACCCTTGAAGACGGCAGCCCGGCCTCGCTCGAGACCTTCTTTCCGGGTTTTCCAGAGCGCGTCTTCGCCCACTGGTATTGCGGCCAGATCCGGCTACCGCAGGGCCGGCAACTCGAATACGTTCACATGGGCTGGGCCAGCACCTATGAACAGGACCTGTTGCTTGACTTTGAAAAAGGCCAGCTGACCCAAACGCGGGTGCGCCACAACAGCGCCCCGATCAACGCTCCCGGCGACGCGCCCACCGACGCCGGCCCGCAAGACGAGCCCACGGATTCCGCCGACCCCGGCAGCGCCAGTTTCCCGCGCGAGCCCAAAGCCACCGACGCCCCCTAACTGCCCCATGGCCGTCCACTGGTTCACCACGCTGCCGCTTTCCGCTTACCTGCAAGCCTATCTGGCAGCAGGCGCGCTGGTTTGCCTGGCCATGCTGGGCCAGTACCTGCGCACACGCGGCGCCAGGCGACTTCAGCGCAGCGTCTTTCTAGAGGCTTTGCATCCCGAGCGAAAAACGCTGCGCTACCGGCTCGTCAACCACTTCCTCGTGCCAGGGCTGGGCGTGCTCGCCATCCTGCTGCTCTGGCCCATCGGGCTCTTCTTTGCCTTTCAAGTCTGGGCAGAAGCCCGCACACAAGCCAAGGCCGCAGAAAAAAGCGTTTTCACAGTCCAACGCCGAGACCTCACACACCCCGAGAGCATCACAGAAATCGAACAGTCAGAGCGCGTCTGCGACCCCCTCTGCGCCGCACCAGACCTGCCCTTTGGCCACCTGCACGGCGCCTGGACAGCCTTTTTGAAAAACCTGGAAACCGGCGACACCCTCTGGCGCTTTAGCGTCCGCTGGACATCACCCCATGCAAACCAGGAGATCCGCTGCGGCCTTGCCATCTTGCGCAACGGCAAAGTCGGCCCCTGGCTGTTGACCTCGCGCAAACCCGTTCATTGAATGCCCCTGACCATGACAAACCATCCCCTATACCCCACACGCGAGAACTGGCTGCAAGCCGCCGTCACCCACTTGCGCGCCATGTTTGCCGCCAACAACTTCACGGTGCCCGAGTGCCAGGTTTCATGCGGCTTTGCGAGTACTGGCCTGCGAAGCGGCCATATCGGCCAGTGCTGGTCTAAAAGCAGCGCCGCCAATGAGATCAATCAAATCTTCATCTCACCCACACTCTCAAGTGCCTTTGATGTCATTGACACCTTGGCCCACGAACTCGTGCACGCCGTAGACGACTGTCAGCATAAACACGGCAAAGAATTCAAAAAAATCGCCCTCAAGATGGGCCTTCAAGGCCCCATGCGCAGCGCCAGCGCCGGCCCCGAGCTCAAAGCCAAGCTCATAGCCTTGCTGGAGCTGCTGGGCCCTTACCCGCACGGCCAGCTCAAGGTTGCCATGCAAAAAGCCCCGCGGGTTGACCGCCCCCGCGCACGCTGCACCGAGTGCGGCTACCAGGTTCCCATGCTCAAAAAGTACTTGAGTTTCGGTCCACCCATTTGCCCCCGTCACAAGACCGAGATGCAAGCCCTGGGCGACTGGCAATAGGGCGGTTTTCACAAAGTCATCGCAATCATCGCAAAGCTTCTCAAGCCATGACCACTGAGCCAAGAAAATGAATATGTAGTGGAAGTTGGTGTTATCGCATCCACAAGCAATAGTTGATTGGAGTGGCTACATGCCGCGCAGAACGCTGTACTCGCTGAACAGTCGCGCGGGGAGTGGTATTTCAAATTTCCAAACGATGCTCATAGGTCGGCCGCCTTCGCTTGAGACCAACTTAACGCGCCCACAACATCGGTAAGCGTCACTCTTGCGCGGCCGGACAAATAACTGGAATTCCCAGCCATTTCTTGAACTCTCCAGGTATCGCCTCCCACCGGGAGTGTCCGGGCCTGCGCTGTTTTGTGTTTGCCAGTGGAATTTATCCGCGCTTATGGCGTAGTCGCGGTATGAGATACCTTTGTGATAACCCTCGCTTTTGTCGAGTGTCACGAAAAGTAGTTCAGTTTTTCGTTCAGCTAGTGGCAAAACCCCAGACTGAAACGGGGCGCGACGCGTGGCACTTAACCATCCTACAGCCGTTAGGATTTCACGAGCGCTGTATGCCGCGTGCAGACACAGCGGCGTATCCTCCAGGCCCGGAATTGATCGGTGAACGA
>CAJAOB010000087.1 GCA_903941205.1 uncultured Burkholderiales bacterium
CCTGTCAGCTCAGCAGCCTTAGACCAGCTGACCAAAGTCTTCGCCTGCCAAAAAAATGATTTCAATACCAAATGAGAAGTATTTTTTTAGCTTTAAAAATTCTTTGTAAATAGTTCGTTCGCCCCTCAGTTTTATGAAAACAACCCGCCCAGACTTGGGGAACGCCTTCCTCTTCGCCTTCCTCTTCGCCTGCCTCACATTCCCCTGGCTAAATTGCTTTGTTGAATCGCCCATTTTCGACTTCTGGCAATCGCTCGTTGCCGCTGTCTGCGGCATTTTCATTGCGCTGAACTGGCGCCGCATAAACGCCAGTTTGCTGGCGACAAGTTGGCTGACGGCAGCAATGATCAGCTCGGTGATGGCCCTCTTGCAGTACTTCGGACGAGCAGAGCAGTTCGCGCCCTTGATTTTTCCAACTGGCCTCGGAGAGGCCTACGGCAATTTGCGGCAGCGCAATCACCTGGCCACCCTCACGAGCTTTGGCCTGGTCGCACTACTGGCCATTACCGCAAAACGGCACGGCGAGCGCCCGTCTTCGGCCGTAACAGCAGAACTGCCACAAGAGGGTCGCGAGGAACGGCAGCCTGTACGCCCGCACCTGGCATGGTGGATGCGCGGGGCTGCCTTGGTGCTGGCGATGGGCAACGCCGCCAGCACTTCGAGGACCGGCTTGCTTGAATGGGTTCTGGTGCTCGGACTGGCGCTTTGGTGGGGTCGCAACACGCGCACGCGTATACCCCGGCTAGCGGTCGAGTCGCTCGCCCTGTATGGCGCTGCCGTCCTGGCACTTCCCTGGCTGCTGAACGGGAGCACCGGCGTCGAAAGTGCCGGCTTGATGCAGCGGCTGGGCGAGACCCAAGGCAGCGGCAGGCTCGTGCTGTGGGACAACATGCTGACCTTGATAGGGCAAAAACCGTGGTTCGGCTGGGGTCTGGGCGAGCTGTCCTACGCTCACTTCATCACCGACTATCCTGGTGCTCGCTTCATGGAGGACCCGCTCAGCAATGCGCATAACCTGCCGCTGCATCTGGCCGTCGAGTGGGGCGTTCCGTTCGCCGCTGCGGTCTGCCTGGGCGCCGTGTGGGTGCTGCGTTTTGCCAAACCCTGGCGCGAGACCGATCCAGGCCGGCAAATGGCCTGGGCCGTGCTTGCGACGCTGGCACTGCACAGCGTGCTGGAATATCCACTCTGGTACGGGCACTTCCAGCTGGCCCTGCTTTTGTCGCTGGCCTGGCTTTGGACCTCACGGCCAAGCCGGCAGGGCCAGACAAGCGGCGAGATGCCCGCGTCAGGGCTGCGCCGGGCGCTCCCGGTTGCCGCCGGCGTCACGGCACTGATTGCCGTCAGCGCCGCTGCCGCCGATTACGTGCGGGTCAGCCAGCTCTATCTTCAAGAACAAGATCGTCTGCCTTATTACCGATACGACACGACATCCAAAGTGACCCACTCATGGTTCTTCAATCCATCGGTTCAGTTTTCGATCCTGCAAAAGTCGCCGCTGATTCCAGAGACCGCGGAAGCTGTGTATTCGATTGCACTCAACTCGATGCACTATTCAGCGCAACCACTCACCGCAGAAAAACTCATCGCCAGCGCGATCATGACCGGGCGGCTCGACGAGGCGCGCCTTTACATGGACAGATACAAAAAAGCCTACCCGGAGCGGTTCAAAAGCTGGGCGCAAAGCAACGCCCAGCAACTCAAAGACAAGCTGGGATATTCGCTACCGGGTTGAGGTTTGCTACAGCCTTGGGCGGATCGCAGCAAAGTACAAGACTCCCTGATTTGCCCTCATGCTTTTCCAGCAGCTTGACATCGGTGATGGTCATGCCACGGTCCACGACTTTGCGCATGTCGTAGATGGTCAGCAAGGCTGACTTGCACGGCGGTCAGACCGCCTGAAGCAACACCTGGCAGCTGCTCGAAAAGGCAGAAAAACGCAACTTCCCTGAACTCGCACCGTATTTCAAGCTGACACACACTTGATCTCGCCGCGCTCATGAGCGGCTTGAAGGCACGCCGCCCAGGTGAATTTGGGAGCCTACGGTTTTCATTTTCTACGGAGCGGGGTCGGTATTAACGTCATGTCAGTTACTTTTTGGTCGCACTACCATTGCTCGCAAACGTCCAATTGCAAGGAATTTTCATGCCCAAAGACTTCAGTTCGATGGAGGACAGCAACCGCTCGTCCAACCCCAGCATTCACGATATTTCAGATCCGCAGCGGCGTATCGTGCTGCGCGGTGGCGCTTTGGCCGCCGCCATCTCACTCATGGGGCCATTGGCGGGCTGTGCTTCTTTGGGTGCGGCAGCAAGCGGCCCCAAACTGGGCTTCAAGGGCATTCCCGTTGGCGTGGGCGACAAATTGGTGGTGCCCGAGGGCTATATCGCCACGGCCATCGCTGCCTGGGGGGAGCCCGTCGGGGTGCCTGGCAATATGCCTGCGTTCAAGTTCGATGCGTCCAACAGTGCTGCTGACCAGGCCGTGCAGATGGGCATGCACCATGACGGCGTTGAATTTTTCCCGTTCGATGGCAGCTCAAGCCGTGGCCTGATTGCCATCAACCATGAGTACACCGATGACGGCCTGCTGCATGTCGGTGGCTTCAACAACATGAACGCCGAAAAAGTCAAGAAGTCCCAAAATGCACATGGTTTGTCGGTGTATGAGGTCGAACTCAAGGGCGGCAACTGGAAGATGGTGCGGCCATCCCGATTTGCCCGCCGTTTCACCATGGACGCCCCTTTCACGGTTCAAGGCCCTGCCGCCGGTCACGCGATGATGAAAACCGCTGCCGACCCCGCAGGACGCAC
>CAJAOB010000088.1 GCA_903941205.1 uncultured Burkholderiales bacterium
CCAAGGCATTCCTGAACTCTCAGGGTATCAAATTCAGCGAGTCCAACATCATCGCCAACGTCTGCTTCCTCAGTCAGGCCGACAATCGCGCGATCAGTGACTCCTCACCCGCAGACTACATGCCCAAAATCGACACCGCGCTTCGCGCCTCGATTGCTGCTTCGTCGCTGCTTCCGGTTGCAGCGATGGCCGGCTCCATGAACTACGCTGACTTCATCAAGATGCGCGCAGAGCTGTTGGTGGAGGCTGCGCGAAAGCTCATCAAGACCGCAGCGATCTGAGGTCCGCCAGCCGCCTGATTAGAGTTATCTTGACACGCTGGCGCTGGCGCTGGCGCTGAGGCGGTCCTGATCACCACACGGCACCGACGGACTTCAATCTGCGCCTCTTGAGCGCTCAGTGACACCTGTCCACAGTAGAGCGGCCCATGGTGAAGCAGGAGTGAAGGACTGCAACCACTGCAAACCAGACGTTCATTCACTCGAGTTGACGTTCTGGTTTGTATCGATCCAGGCCTGTCAAATTGACATGCCCCTACACCCTCCACATGACAAGCGTGGCCGTCCTCGCGAACAAGGGCGGGATCAGAATGGCAAGTTGCATGGGTCTCGCCGAAAGAACACGGCGCGAAACTCAATCCTTCAGGCTCACCCCCAAGGCCTCCAGCTTTTTCGCAAAAGAATCCCTACGTTTAGCCGCCTTGGCAGCAGTTTCGGTAGCCGTCTGAATGGCCTTCGGTCCCTTTTTTTCAGCCGCTTTGATCAATCCGAATTTGTGGGCAGCGTCTGCTTCTGCCCTTTTGTAAGTAGCGATGAGTTCGGCATGGGCAGGGGATGGATTCACAAGGACCTCATTGTCTAAAGCGCTATTTTCTGCGCACGCAGGAATCAATCCCAGAACCCTGGACCCGCCGCTGACTCTGGGCTGGGTGGCGTAGCGAAGTCAAGGGGGAGCCCGAAGGGCGGAGGACATGAGCGCAGCCACCCAGCCCGGGGTCAACGGCCGCGCGCTAAGCGCGAAACAGCGTTTGCGCCAGCGCATGCGGCCGGTGGCTGAGCACGCCGTCCTGCACTTTCGCGGCATTCAGGCCGAAGACGCTTTGTAACGCCTGCGCATACACCGCGGCGGCGTCCACATCCCACTGTTTTATTCGGAAAAATAATTACTCAAATATTTTAATGATGGAAAAATGAGAACTTAAAAAGCAATTTTTATCGAAGGCGACTTGCTGATGAAGCGCTCAAATGCTACGACAAAATATACCTTTTCAGGTAACATCGATCGTGTTCGTTAAAGACAAGCCCATCGCTTGGTTAGGCAGCAGCAAAAAAGACCTGATGGCTTTGCCGCTGGAGGTGCGCAAGTTCTTTGGGCATGCGCTGGACTTTGCGCAGCGCGGCGACAAGCACGACGCGGCCAAGGTGCTCAAGGGCTTTGGCGGTGCGGGCGTGCTGGAACTGGTGGAAGACGATCAGGATGGCACGTACCGGGCGGTGTACACCGTCAAGTTTGCCAAGGCGGTTTTTGTGCTGCATTGCTTTAGCAAAAAGAGCAAACGTGGCATCGAGACACCTAAAGAGGATATGGACATCATTCGCGCTCGGCTCAAGGTGGCCGAGGCGCTTTCAAAGGAGTTGTGACATGACCAAGAAAACTGCTGTGCGCACCATCAACGGCGTTGATGTGGAAATGGGTTCCGGCAATGTGTTTGCTGATCTGGGCCTGCCCGATGCCGACAAGCTCAAGATCAAGTCCGGCCTGGTCATCGAGATCACCAAGGCCATGCGCACGATGGACATCACTCAAAAGGCTGCCGCCGAGCGCATGGGCATCTCTCAGCCCAAGGTGTCTGCCATGCTGCGGGGTGACTTCACCAACTTGTCCGAGCGCAAGCTGATGGACTGCCTGAATCGGCTGGGTTACGACATTGAAATCAAAGTCCGGCCCGCAACTGAGCCGGTGGGGCATTTGGTGCTGGCGACCGCCTGATTTCTGCTGCCAAGGCGAGGCGCAGACACTGAGCCCGTTCAATCCTTCAGGCTCACCCCCAGAACACCCAACTTTTTCGCAAAAGAATCCCTGCGTTTAGCGGCCTTGGCAGCGGTTTCGATAGCCGTCTGAATGGCCTTGGGGCCTTTTTTTTCAGCAGCTTTGATCAATCCGAATTTATGAGCAGCGTCCGCTTCCGCCCTATTGAAAGTAGCGATGAGTTCGGCATGGGCAGGGGATGGATTCACAAGGACCTCATTGTCTAAAGCGCTATTTTCTGCACGCGCCATCCATGGCATTGAAATGGAAACAGACTCAACGCTTGCCCTGCGGTACGAAGGGGGTAACCAGCGACTTGGTTTCGGCCTTGGCCACCAAAAGATCCCGCACAAAGTCGATGGGCAGATCTGGATTGTCCAGGGCTGCTTTACCGATCAGCGCCCAGAACTCAATCTGGCCGGCAATGGTGCGGCGCTCTGCGTTGGCGTGCGATTTGGCCAGGTCGTACAAGTGGCTGTCAATCCGTACGGGCATTCCCATTTTCATCTCCTAAAGCTATTTGCAATGTCTGTGCGAGCCGCTGACCCTGGGCTGGGTGGCGTAGCGAAGTCAAGGGGGAGCCCGAAGGGCGGAGGACATGAGCGCAGCCATTCACCCCAGGGTCACCGGCAGTGCCCCAAGTTGCGCGGTGTTAAGCCCGAAACAGCGTTTGCGCCAGCGCATGCGGCCGGTGGCTGAGCACACCGTCCTGCACTTGCGCGGCACTCAGGCCGAAGACGCTGTGCAGCGCCTGCGTATACACCGCGGCGGCGTCCACTGTGACGGTCAGGTCGCGGCCTTCAAACAGGCGCGCGGTTTCCAGCCCCGGCCAGTCGGCCACCACGCCCGCCGTGCGGACCAGGCCGCCGGCGGCCAGGATGCAGCCACCCCAGCCGTGGTCGGTGCCGGTGGTGCCGTTTTCTGCGGCGGTGCGGCCGAACTCGGTGATGGTGAGCACCAGACAGTCGTCCCAGCGCGGGCCCATGCTCTGGCGGAATGCGCGGATGGCGTCGTCCACCTGCTTGAGGCGGGTTGCATGCACGCCCTCGCCCGCGCCTTGGGCCGCGTGAGTGTCAAAACCGTTGAAGTCGATCAGCCCGACCATCGGGCCGTCGCTGGCCTGCATGCGCAGGGCGGCTTCGTGGGCCAGTCCGGCGGCTGATTTGCGGTTGTCAAAAGCTGGCGTGGGCGCGCCGCCCATGGCTGCTTCAGCGCGGCCGCTGCGCAGCCGTGCGCCCAGCCCTGCCAGCTCGGGTTGGCCCTGCCAGAGCTGCTCGATCAGCGCATAGGTTTCGGTGGGCGGTGCTGGCATCCACGTTGGAAACTGCGTCTCTGATTTGCTGTCGCCGCGCAAAATCAGTGGCATGGGAATTGAGATCGCCACGCCCGCGCCCAGTTGGGCTTTTTCCATGGCGCGGCCCAGCCAGCCCGAAGCCGATGCGTAGGGTTTGGCCACGCCGCTTTGCATGATGTCCTGGCCTTCGAAGTGTGAGCGGCCGGTGTAGCCAAAGCCGGTGGCGTGTACCGCCACGGCCTGGCCCTCGGCCATCAGCGATGCGAAGGTGGGCAGCGCCGGGTGCACGCCAAAAAAGTCATTGCCGCGCAGCAGTGGTTGCGGCACCAGGTTGGCTCGCAGCGCTTGCAGCCGGGGGTCGCCCGTGGGCGGTATGGCGCACAGGCCGTCCATGCCGCCGCGCAGCATCAGCACCAGCAGGCGGCGTTGCCCGTAGGCGGTGTTGTGGGTTTGCGCGCCGGCCAGCAGCGGGCTGCCGGCCAGTGTCAAGCTGGCCCCGGCGCCCAGAAAATGTCGTCTTTGCATGCGCGTCAGCTCCAAAGCATGTCGGGGGAAGTCAGGTAAGCGGCCCAGAGGCCGCGGCGCGCCTGGCCTTCGGCGGTGGCTGCAGCCGCGCGCAATTGCTGCGCCAGCGGGCCAGCGCCTTGCTGGCGCAGCAACACCTGGCGCAGGGTCTCGGCGGGATCGCGGATGCGACCGGCAAACTGAAAGGCGTAACGCACGCGCCGGTCCAGCATCTCCTTGGAGATCCAGTCACGGCTTTGCAGCGACCAGCCATTGGGCTGCGGGCAATTCTGCACGGGCTGACCCAGCTCGCTCAGGATGTCATGCAGGCGCTCGCCACGCAGCTCCCGCATCGGCAGAACCACGGGCAGCTCGGCGCCGGCCATGCGGTAGATGCTCCACAGCCAGGTTTCGGGCAACTGAAATTTGCGCGCATTGGCACCGGCGCGTGCCACCTCGGCCACGACTGCCTTGTGCAGGCTGGGCAAATGGCCCTTGCTTTGGGTAAACACCGCCACCAGTCGCGCCACGGCATCGGGCGCCGGCGCGTCGGCGATGAAGGCCGTGGCCAGCTTGTGGCAAATGTGTTGCGCGGTGGCGGGGTGCGCTGCCAGGTCATCGATCAGGTCGTTGAGCTTGCCATCATTGCGAATAAAGGCGCTGTAAGACTTGCCCATCACGCTGTGGCTGCCCGGCTCATGCCGGCCGAAGTCGAAGTAGCTGCCATAGGGCGCGCCTGATTTGTTCCAGGTGTCCGAGGGTTTGTGCACGCCCCAGCCGGTCAGGATGTAGGTGGCGCTCATCACGTCGGCCTGGGTGTAGCCGGCGGCCGGGCTGAGCGTGAAAAGCTCCAGCAGTTCGCGCCCCAGGTTCTCGTTGATGCTGTGCTTGATCTTGCCGTTATGGCGTTGTTCGTACAGGCTGGTTCTGGACTTGGGCCCGGTGGAAATGGCGTTGTCCAGGTACAGCACCATGGCCGGATGCGTGACCGCTTCAAACAGCATGTCGCGAAAGTGGCCGCTCATGTGGCCGCGCAACATGCGCATGTAGGGACCGA
>CAJAOB010000089.1 GCA_903941205.1 uncultured Burkholderiales bacterium
CGTCGTGCTGATCGGGCGACGGGGGCCATTCCCTTCTCCGTCATCCTCGCGACGGCGGGGATCCATCCCCTCTCCGTCATGCTCACCAAGCCCACCCTCGCCCTGATCGGCGGGCGGGGGTCCATGGGCCCGGGGATGGATCCCTGCCTTCGCAGGGATGACGGATCGGGGCGGGGAGGCATGTCTTTTTCGACCTGTAGCCAAGGCGCCCTGCCCCCAACACCGGCGACAATCGCCGCTTCGTACAACTCCCCTTCACGCCGATCATGAAGATTGAAAAAAACGCCGCCGTCACCTTGCGCTTCAAGGTTTCTGACCACCTGGGCCGGGTCATTGAAGAAAGCAAGGAGCCCATGGTTTACCTGCATGGCGGCTATGGCAACACGCTGCCCAAGATTGAAGAAGCGCTGGAAGGCCAAAGTGCCGGCTTCAAGACCACGCTGGCTTTGTCAGCCGCAGACGCTTTTGGTCTGCGCGACGAAAGTCTTGTACAGACCATTCCCAAAACCCAGTTCCCGCCCGGCGTGAAAGTGGGCGGTCAGCTCGAAGGTCGTGGTGACGACGGGCAAGCGCATGTCTTTACCGTGATGAAAATCAAGGGCGACATCGTGATTTTGGACGGCAACCACCCGCTGGCCGGCAAAGACCTGCGCTTTAGCCTGGCGGTGACCGAGGTGCGGCCGGCCTCTGAGGAAGAGATCGCCCATGGCCACGTGCACGGCGAGCACGGTCACCACCATTAAAAAGTCAGGCGCTGGGCTTTGGCGCAGCGGTGATTGACGAGCGGCCTGGCCATTAAGGGGACAGGCCCTGAAAAAGGCGCCGCGCTGTCATCCACAGCCAGAGCGCCGAGCCGGGCGGGCCGCTAAATGGCCACCAGTTGGCGCACGCCGTTGGCCTGCATGTCCTTGCCGAGGCCGCGCGCGATGAACTCGCCGCGCTCCATCACCAGGTAGTCGTCGGCCAGTTCTTCAGCGAAGTCGTAGTACTGCTCCACCAGCAAGATCGACATGTCGCCACGGTCCGCCAGCATGCGAATGACGCGGCCAATGTCTTTGATGATGCTGGGCTGAATGCCTTCGGTCGGCTCGTCCAGGATCAGCAGTTTGGGCTTGGCCGCCAGCGCCCGCGCAATCGCGAGTTGCTGCTGCTGCCCGCCAGACAAATCACCGCCGCGCCGGTGCAGCATCTGCTTGAGCACCGGAAACAGCTCGTACAACTCGGCCGGAATCGGCGTGCTGGCGCTTTTGTAGGCCAGTCCCATGCGCAGGTTTTCTTCCACCGTGAGCCGCGCGAATATCTCGCGACCCTGCGGCACAAAGCCAATGCCGGCGCGGGCGCGCTCGTAGGGCGTGGCACTTTGAATCGGCTTGCCGTCAAATTCGATGCTGCCGGTCTTGATGGGCACCAGGCCCATGAGCGATTTGAGCAGCGTGGTTTTACCCACACCGTTGCGGCCGAGCAGCACCGTGACCTTGCCGAGGCGTGTTTGCAAACTCACGTCCCGCAGGATGTGCGAGCCGCCGTAGTACTGGTTGATGTTGTTGACGTTCAGCATGTTGGAGTAGGTGAATGGTCCTTCGACAAGCTCAGGACGAACGGGGGGATGACTTTGGTACTTGCCTGAAGACCCTTCGATACCTCAGGGCGAACGGCGGGGGGATGCTCTGGATGAACCGTGGCGGACGCTCTGGATGAATGGCGGGTGGATGTTCTGGATGAACGGCGGCGGATGCTCGGGGTGCATGGGGAGCTCGGGGTGCATGGGTAGGATGATTCTTTTCTCC
>CAJAOB010000090.1 GCA_903941205.1 uncultured Burkholderiales bacterium
CAGTCTGGCCGCCACTGCCATGCTTATGGGACTCGTGGGCGGGCCGCATTGCGTGGCCATGTGCGGCGCCGCATGCGCGGTGATAGGGCGGCCGGAGCAGAACGTCCGGACCGGTGGAGCCAGGGGCCTTTGGGCTTTCCAGGTTGGGCGCTTGGCGGGTTACTCGGTCATGGGCGCGTTGGCGGCAGGCTCCATGCAGGGCTTGGGTTGGCTAAGCATTCAGTCTGCGGCGCTGCGTCCGGTCTGGACTTTGATGCACGTGGCCGCAGCCATGCTGGGTCTCGTGCTCTTGTGGCAAGCCCGACAGCCTGTCTGGCTGGACCTGGGCGCTCGCAAGGTCTGGAGCCGCATCCGGCCGCCAAGTGCCGGCGCTGGCAGGCCGGTCGGTGTTTCAACTCCTCTGGTGTTGGGCGCAGCTTGGTCCCTGCTGCCGTGCGGGCTTCTTTACTCGGCGCTGCTGGTTGCGGCGCTGAGCGGTACCGTCGCCCAAGGCGCGGGCGTGATGGCGTTGTTTGCCTTGGGCAGTGGCGCCAGTCTGATGGCCGGACCTTGGCTGTGGTTGCGCCTGCGAGGCCCGGGCTCTGGTCGATGGGCCATTCGGCTGGCGGGGGGCGCCCTGTTGCTTACATCCGTGTGGGCTTTGTGGATGGGTTTGGTGCATGACGCTGCACCTTGGTGCGTTACGCCCTGAGTGCTTCGAAAGCTTCGCCAAACGCGGTGCGGCAGCCTTGGAAAGTTGTTTAAATAGCTTTTACAATCCGCGGTTTCCGTTACAGCCGAGTTTGGCTGATGGCTTGCAGCAACCCTTTTCACGGACGCCCCCAATCATGAACAAGCACCTGTGGTCTCTCGTTTTGTCTGCCCTCGCTCTGGTGGCTTGCGGCAAGAAAGAAGAAGCGCCGAAAGCGGTGGTCGCATCGGCTCCGGCCGCCAGCACCGAAGAAAAAGTGCTCAATATCTACAACTGGCCGGACTACATCTCGCAGGATATGGTGGCCAACTTTACCCAGGAAACCGGTATCAAGGTCAACTACCAGACCTTTGAAACCAATGAAGCGCTACATGCCAAATTGGTTGCCGGCAACACAGGCTACGACATCGTGGTGCCGGGCGCCGTGTTCGCCAAGCCTCAGATTGACGGCGGCCTGCTGCTCAAGCTCGACAAGGCCAAGCTGGCCAACTACGCTAACCTGGACCCGGCCATCATGGGCAAGCTGTCAGCGATCGACTCCGGCAACCAGCATCTGGTGCCCTGGGCCTGGAGCTTCACCACGGTGGGCATTAACAAGGGTAAGGTAGCCAAGGCCTTGGGCAGCATGCCCATGCCGGCGAATGCATGGGAGCTGGTCTTCAACCCCACTTACACGGCCAAGCTCAAGTCCTGCGGCATCGCTTTTCTTGACTCACCTACGGAAGTGATTCCGCCGGCCATGCATTACCTGGGTAAGAGCGCTTATTCGAACGAGGCAGCGGACCATCAGGCTGCGGCGGTCATGCTTGCCAAGGTGCGGCCGCATATCCGCATGTTCAGCAGCACCATGATTGATGATCTGGCCGGTGGCAAGGCCTGTGTGGCGCTGGCCTGGGCTGGCGACATCAACATGGCGCGCAACCGGGCGATTGAAAACAAGAGTGGCGAGCAGATCGAGGCGCTGTTGCCCAGCACCGGAGGGCTGATCTTTTTTGACACGCTGGCCATTCCTAAAGACGCCAAGCATCCGGACAATGCGCATCTCTTCATCAATTACTTTCTGCGCCCCGAAGTCTCAGCATCGCTCACGAATGAGCTGAGCTACGCGACGGCCAACAAGGCCAGTCTGGCCAAGGTCAAACCAGAAATTGCGCAAGACAAGGCTGTCTTTCCAGATGAGGCCAATTTACAAAAAATGGTCTCCCCCGCGAGCTTCAGCAACGAGGCCAGAGCTTCTATGGCCAATGTGTTTACCTTGTTCAAAAAAGGCCAGTAAGGTCCGCAGCCAGGCAGCTGGGTCCGGCGGGCTCTAGTGCCAGGCGCTGACAGCAACAAGATCAGGAATTCGACGCATGAATCTGACTCTGGCCCAGGGTGATGGCTTTCTCAGAGCTGAAGGTCTAGTCAAGCGCTTTGACGATGTGGCCGCCGTGGACGACGTGTCTCTGTCGATCCGCAAGGGCGAGATCTTTGCGTTGCTTGGCAGCTCGGGCTGTGGAAAGTCGACGCTGCTGCGCATGTTGGCCGGCTTTGAAACGCCCTCTGCCGGCGCCGTGATTCTCGACGGTGTGGACATCGCATCGTTTCCCCCCTATGAGCGGCCGATCAACATGATGTTTCAGTCCTACGCGCTGTTTCCACACCTCAGCGTCTGGGACAACATCGCCTTCGGGCTCAAGCGCGAAGGCATGCCTAAAGGCCAGATCGTGGCGCGTGTCGAAGAAATGCTACGCTTGGTGCAGCTCGGTGCCCTTGCCAGGCGCAAACCCCATCAGCTCTCCGGCGGGCAGCAGCAGCGCGTGGCGCTGGCCCGCAGCCTGGCCAAGCGGCCACAGTTGCTACTGCTCGACGAGCCTCTGGGCGCGCTCGACAAAAAGCTGCGTGAGCAAACCCAGTTCGAACTGGTCAACATCATCGAGTCGGTCGGTGTGACCTGCGTGATGGTGACCCACGATCAGGAAGAGGCCATGACCATGGCTTCTCGCATTGCCGTCATGAGCCACGGCCGGGTGCTCCAGGTCGGAACCCCGCGCGAGATTTACGAGCATCCTAGTTGCCGCTTTGTGGCCGACTTTATTGGCAACGTGAATTTGTTTGACGGCCAGCTCAGTGCCTTCGAAGTCGACCGCTGCGAGATCACCACGCCAGAGGGCGTCATTCATGTGGGGCACGGCATCAGCGGGTCTTTGGGTATGGCGCTTGCCGTCGCAGTCAGGCCCGAGAAAATTCAGATTGCCAAGACACGACCAGATGTTCGAGATGTGCCGCACAACCTGTTTGAAGGCAAGGTCCGCGAGATTGCCTATTTCGGCAGCTACAGCACTTTTATCGTGGAGTTGCCCAACGCCAAGACCGTGAAGATCACCGCGGTCAACACGCAGCGGCACGATGTCAGCGCCATTACCTGGGGCGACCCGGTTTTTTTCTGGTGGGATGATTCGGCGCCCG